>JANJXF010000025.1 GCA_024709165.1 Thiobacillus sp.
AATTTCCTTGACGTGGTCGGCACCGGTGGCGACGGCGCGCACACGTTCAACATTTCCACTGCGACCCTCTTCGTCGCCGCGGCGGTCGGCGCGCGCGTCGCCAAACACGGCGGGCGCAGCGTGTCGTCCTCCTCGGGCAGCGCCGACGTGCTCGAAGCGCTGGGTGCGAACATCGCGCTCAATCCAGAGCAAGTGGCCGAGTGCATCCAGACCACCGGCATCGGCTTCATGTTCGCGCCGAACCACCACACGGCGATGAAGAACGTGGCGCCGGTGCGCAAGGAACTGGGTGTGCGCACGATCTTCAACATCCTTGGCCCGCTGACCAATCCGGCGGGCGCGCCGAACACGCTGATGGGTGTGTTCCACCCCGATCTCGTGGGCATCCAGGTGCGCGTGATGCAGCGTCTGGGCGCGCGTCACGTGCTGGTGGTGCATGGGCAGGACGGCATGGATGAAGTCTCGCTTGGTGCAGCCACGCTGGTCGGCGAACTGAAGGACGGCGAAGTGCGCGAATACACGATCCACCCCGAGGATTTCGGTCTGGCCATGATGTCCAGCCGCAACCTGCGCGTGGACAATGCCGCGGAATCCAAGACCATGCTGCTCGATGCGCTCGACAACCATCCCGGTCCGGCGCGGGAGATCGTGGCGCTGAACGCCGGGGTCGCGCTCTACACCGCGAATCTCGCGGCCGACATTGGTGCGGGCATCGCGCGGGCGCGCGAGGTTTTGGCGTCGGGAGCGGCACGCGCCAAGCTCGAGGCTTTCGTCGCCTGCACCCGTGGTTTTTCGTGAGACGCCGATGAGCGACATCCTCGAAAAAATCCTTGCCACCAAGCGCGAGGAGATAGCCGCCGGACAGAGCCGGATGCCGCTTTCCGACATGCGCGCGCAGGCCGAAGCGGCGCCCGCGCCGCGCGATTTCGTCGGCGCGCTGCGCGCGAAACTCGCCGCCGGTCGGCCTGCGGTGATCGCGGAAGTCAAGAAAGCCAGTCCGTCGAAGGGGATCATCCGCCCCGATTTCAAGCCGGCGGAAATCGCTGCCAGCTACGAGAAGGGGGGCGCTGCTTGTCTGTCGGTGCTGACAGACCGCGAGTATTTCCAAGGTTGCGCCGAATACCTGCAGCAGGCCCGTGCGGCGTGCAGCCTGCCGGTGTTGCGCAAGGATTTCATCGTCGACCCCTACCAGATATACGAGGCGCGCGCGATGGGGGCAGATTGCATTCTGTTGATCGTCGCTGCGCTGGAGTTGTCGCAGATGCAGGCGCTGGAGGCGCTGGCGATGGAGCTGGGGATGGCGGTGCTGGTGGAGTCGCACGACGCCGCGGAACTCGACGCCGCGCTCACGCTGAAGACGCCGCTGCAGGGCATCAACAACCGCAACCTGCGCACCTTCGAAGTGAGCCTCGATACCACGCTGTCGCTGCTGCCGAAAATCGGTGCCGAACATATCGTCATTACCGAATCCGGAATACTCGCACAGGCCGATGTAGCCACGATGCGCGGCCATCAGGTTCATGCCTTCCTCGTCGGCGAGGCCTTTATGCGCGCCGCCGATCCGGGAGAGGAACTCGCACGGTTGTTCGTCCGGCAGTAAAGCCTGCCCCGAACTGATCGCCGTGGCACGGGCCGCGTCGTGCAAGGTGTGTTTGACTTTGCGCAGCACGCCCGGTTAAAATGCCCGGCTTTCCGAGAATATCCTCTGTGCAGGGGCTGGGTCATGAAAACCTTTTCCGCTAAATCGCATGAAGTCAAACGCGACTGGTTCGTGGTTGACGCCGACAACAAAGTGCTGGGCCGCCTGGCTTCCGAGATCGCCCGCCGTCTGCGCGGCAAGCACAAGCCCGAATACACCCCGCACGTCGACACCGGCGACTACATCGTGGTGGTCAATGCCGGCAAGCTGCGCGTGACCGGCAACAAGGAAGTCGACAAGAAATATTATCGCCATACCGGCTACCCCGGCGGCATCTACGAGACGACGTTCGGCAAGATGCAGGAGCGGTTCCCCGGCCGCGCGCTGGAAAAGGCGGTCAAGGGCATGCTGCCGAAGGGTCCGCTCGGCTATGCGATGATCAAGAAGATGAAGATCTATCCGGGCGCCGAGCATCCGCATGCGGCGCAGCAGCCCCAGCCCCTGGACGTCCAGGCTTAACACAACACCAGGTTTAATTAAGGTCATCCCATGATTGGCAACTACAACTACGGTACCGGTCGTCGCAAGGAGTCGGTCGCGCGCGTGTTCATCAAGGCGGGCAGCGGCAAGATCATCGTCAACGACAAGCCGGTCGACGAGTATTTTTCCCGCGAAACCGGCCGCATGATCGTGCGCCAGCCGCTGGTGCTGACCGACAACCTGAACAGCTTCGACATCATGGTGAACGTCTCCGGCGGCGGTGAATCCGGCCAGGCCGGTGCGGTGCGTCACGGCATCACCCGTGCGCTGATCGACTACTCGGCCGAGATGAAGCCCGCGCTGAAGGCCGCCGGCCTCGTCACCCGCGATGCCCGCGAAGTCGAACGCAAGAAGGTCGGCTTCCACAAGGCGCGCCGCCGCAAGCAGTTCTCCAAGCGCTAAGCGTCTGCGCGAACAAGAAGCCGTCCGCATGGGCGGCTTTTTTGCGCCCGCGTTTCGGGCCTACAATATGTGCTTACTGCAAGGAATCCATTCATGATCAAAGTCGGTATCGTCGGCGGCACGGGTTACACCGGGGTCGAACTGCTGCGCCTCCTGGCGCGCCATCCGCAGGTGGAGCTGAAGGCGATCACCTCGCGCAAGGAAGCCGGCATGCCGGTGGCGGAGATGTTCCCCAACCTGCGCGGACGGGTGGAACTCGCATTCTCCACGCCGGAGGAAGCCGGTCTGGAGCATTGCGACGTGGTGTTCTTCGCCACGCCGAACGGCGTGGCGATGCAGCAGACGCGAGCGCTGCTCGACGCTGGCGTGAAGGTGATCGACCTGGCCGCCGATTTCCGCATCAAGGACATCGCGGTGTGGCAGCAGTGGTACAAGATGGAACACGCCTGCCCTGATCTGGTGGCCGAGGCGGTGTACGGCCTGCCGGAAATCAACCGCGACAGGATTCGCCGCGCACGTCTCATCGCCAACCCTGGCTGCTATCCGACCGCGGTACAGCTGGGCTTTCTGCCGCTGCTCGAAGCCGGGGTGGTCGACACCGGCTTCCTGATCGCCGATGCCAAGTCGGGCGTATCGGGCGCCGGGCGCAAGGCGGAAGTTGCCACGCTGTTCGCCGAGGCCGCGGACAACTTCAAGGCCTACGCGGTCGCCGGCCATCGCCACTGGCCGGAGATCAAACAGGGGCTGGAAATCTTCGCCGGCAAACCGGTGGGTTTCACCTTCGTGCCGCACCTGACCCCACTGATACGCGGCATCCACGCCACGCTCTACGCGAAGGCCGGTGCCGACGTCGATCTGCAGGCGATGTTTGAAAGGCGCTATGCGGGCGAACCCTTCGTCGACGTACTGCCTGCGGGCGCGCATCCGGAAACCCGCTCGGTACGGGGCGCCAACGTCTGCCGCATCGCCGTGCACCGACCCCAGGGCAGCGACAGTGTGGTGGTGTTGTCGGTGATCGACAACCTGGTCAAGGGCGCGGCCGGGCAGGCGGTGCAGAACATGAACATCATGTTCGATCTGGCCGAGGATACCGCACTCGCCGACGTCGGCATGCTGCCGTGATACGCGCAGGAACTCCGCGGGTCGAGCAGGGTCTTTGCTTGACGCGAGCCGGGTGATGCGGATAATCACCCCACACTTCAATCAGGAGCATCACCATGAATGCAACAACCGAAATGGAATTTCCGCTGGTCTTCACCGACAGCGCAGCCAGCAAAGTCAAGAGCCTGATCGACGAGGAAGGCAATCCTGACCTCAAGCTGCGCGTGTTCGTCTCGGGCGGCGGCTGCTCGGGCTTCCAGTACGGCTTCACCTTCGACGAGACGCAGAACGACGACGACACCGTGATGGAAAAGAACGGCGTCACCCTGCTGATCGACTCGATGAGCTTCCAGTACCTGGCCGGTGCCGAGATCGATTATTCGGAAGGTCTCGAAGGCGCGCAGTTCGTCATCAAGAACCCGAACGCTGCCACGACCTGCGGCTGCGGCTCGTCGTTCTCGGCCTGAGTATTTCTCGCACCCCGAAAAAAGCGGCTGCGGCCGCTTTTTTTGTCGGGTTCATGCCGGATAAATCGCTCCGAGCACGCGCGGTCCGCGCGCGCCGGTCACCGACGGCAGGTTGCCCGGCGCGCGGTGCACGGTCTGTCGTGCGAGCCAGGCGAACGCGAGCGCCTCCACCCAGTCCGGATCGATGCCGAGCGCAGCGGTCGTGGCCACCTGCATGCCGGACAGGTGCGCGGCGAGGCGGCGCATCAGCGCGCCGTTGTGCGCGCCGCCGCCGCACACGTATACCTCTTCGGTGCCGGGACATTCCCTGAGGATGGCCGTGGTGAGGCTCTTTGCCGTGAATTCGAGCAGGGTGGCCTGCACGGTGGCGGGCGAAAGCTCGCGTGCCGATTGACGCAGCGTGGTATCCAGCCCGTCGAGGTTGAATTGCTCGCGCCCGGCGCTTTTCGGCGGCGTCTGGCGCAGGTAGGGGTGCGCCAGCAGTGCGTCGAGCAGTTGCGGGTCCGCCTCGGCCGTGCTCGCCCAGTTGCCGTCGCGGTCGTACGTCTCGCCGCGGTGGCGCTGGATCCAGCCGTCCATCAGCATGTTGCCGGGGCCGGTGTCCCAGCCGAGCACCGGCCCGGCGGACGGTAGATCGGTGATGTTGGCGATGCCGCCGATGTTGGCGATGACGCGATGGATGGCGGGGTGGCCGAGTGCGTGCGCGTGGAATGCGGGCACCAGGGGCGCGCCCTGGCCACCGGCGGCGATGTCGCGGCTGCGGAAGTCGGCGACGACGTCGATACCGGTCAGTTCGGCGAGCAGCGCGGCATTGCCGATCTGCAGGGTGTAGCCGTCGGCGGGGCGGTGGCGCAGGGTCTGTCCGTGGCAGCCAATGGCGCGCACGCCGGCCGGCGCGATCTCGCCCAGCAGCGCGTGCACGGCCCCGGCGTACAGACGCGCCAGGTCGTTGGCGGCCTGTGCGGCGAGATGAAGTTCATCGAGCTGTGGTGCGTTCAGCGCCAGCAGGCACGCGCGCAGCGTGTCGGGATAAGGCAGATAGTGGGTACGCAGCAGGCGCGGCGCCGCCGCCGCAGGGCACTCGGCGAGTATCGCGTCGATGCCATCGAGACTGGTGCCGGACATGAGGCCGACATAGCGTTCGGCCCCATGCGCGGGCACCGGATTCAAATCGGTCGGGCTGGCTCAGTCCAGCGCGGCAAGGTTGGTCCCGCGCAGCAGGCCGAGGGTATCCGCCCAGCCAGTGGTCTGGCTGCGAAACTGCGCCAGCTGCGCCGCAGCCAGCGGCGGCGACCCCGGCAGCTTGACGGCCAGCGGGTTCTGCGGTCTGCCGGCGATGCGTACTTCGTAGTGCAGATGCGGTCCGGTGGAAGCACCGGTCGAGCCGACGTAGGCGATGATGTCCCCCTGGCCGACGCTGCGACCCGGGCGGACGCCGGCGGCAAAGGCGCTGAGGTGGGCGTAGTAGGTTTCGTAGCCGTTGTTGTGCCGCAGCACGACGAGGTTGCCGTAGCCGCCGCGGCGTCCGGCAAACGTTACGGTGGCGTCACCGGTGGCCTTGACCCGCGTGCCGGTCGGTGCGCCGAAGTCGACGCCGGTATGGGCGCGGTGGAAGCCGTAGACGGGATGCTTGCGCGAGTTGCTGAAGCTGGAGGTGACGCGGGAGAATTCCAGCGGCGAACGCAGGAAGCCTTTTTTCAGGGATTCGCCGTCCGGCGTGTAATAGTCTTCGCGGCCGGAGGAGTCGCGGAACAGCACGGCGCGATGGGCCTTGCCCGCATTGACGAATTCGGCGGCGAGCATGCGCCCGGGTCCGACCGGTTCGCCGTTGCGGTAATTGACCGTGTAGACCACCGAGAAGGTGTCGCCGCGGCGCAGATCCTCGCGGAAGTCGATGCGGGTGGAGAAGGTCTCCGCCATCTGGTCGGCGATCCTGCCGGGGATGCCGGCGCTGTCGGTGGCGCCGTACAGCGAGGTGAGGATGCGCCCCGATTTCATGACCACGCGTGATTCGAGGAGCGCGTCGCTTTCCTCGGCGACAAAGCCGTCGCCCTGGCGCTGGAACGTCAACGTGGGCGCATCGCGCCGCTCGAAACTGACCGCCAGCAGATCGCCGTCCGCGGTAGTCGTGGCGTGCACGCGCTGGCCGACACGCAGGCTTCTGGCGAGCGGCTGCATGGCCGATGCGGCCAGCAGCCGCTGGATTTCGAGGTCGTCGACCTTGAGGCGGGCGAGCGCCTGTGCAAGGGTATCGCCGGGCTGGAGTTCGCCTTCGCGCTCGTAGGCCTCGTTCGAGCCGACGGCCGCAAGGGCGGGCAGGGCGATGGCTTCGGTGATCGTCTCCGGTGCAATGTCGAGCGTCGTGGTGTCCGGCGCCAGACCGAACGCGGCGACCACGCCGAACAGCGGCAGACTGGAAAGGACCACCAGGGTGCGCAGACTGAAGCGGCGTTCCGCTCCGGTGAGCCCTTCGGTTAAGATTCTCAGTTTGGTGAGCGGCATGGACCGGTTCCCTTCCTTGAACGAGCCGGGAGTCTAACACAAATGCCTCCCGGGCAAATGTTCAATCCAAACATCGGCTTGGACGAATTGGGCGAGATGGCACCCAAGTGTCAACGGTCAAACCGGGCAAAACTTGAGACGACAGAGAGGGATTCTTGATGCAGGACGCCTTGCAGGAAATCAAACGTGGAGCCGACGAGCTTCTGATCGAAGCCGAACTCGCCGAGCGGCTGAAGACTGGCCGCCCGCTGCGCATCAAGGCGGGCTTCGACCCCACGGCGCCAGACCTGCATCTCGGGCACACCGTGCTGCTGAACAAGCTGCGGCAGTTCCAGGAACTCGGGCACCAGGTTATTTTCCTGATCGGCGACTTCACCGGCATGATCGGCGATCCGACCGGAAAAAACACCACCCGTCCGCCGCTCACCCGCGAGGCGGTGGTGGAGAACGCGAAGACGTACCGGGAGCAGGTGTTCAGGATACTCGACCCGGCGAGGACCGAGGTCCGCTTCAACTCGGAGTGGATGGAGAAGCTTGGCGCGGCCGGCATGATCCGTCTCGCGGCCACGCACACCGTCGCGCGCATGCTCGAACGCGATGATTTTCACAAACGTTATGTCAACCAGCAGCCAATCGCGATCCATGAATTCCTCTATCCCCTGATCCAGGGTTACGACTCGGTCGAACTCAGGGCGGATGTCGAAATCGGTGGCACCGACCAGAAATTCAACCTGCTCATGGGGCGCGAGTTGCAGAAGCATCACGGCCAGCCGCCGCAGTGCGTGCTCACCATGCCGCTCCTGGAGGGGCTCGACGGCGTCAACAAGATGTCGAAATCGCTTGGCAACTACGTCGGCATCAACGAGCCGCCGCGGGAAATCTTCGGCAAGCTCATGTCCGTCTCCGACGAGCTCATGTGGCGTTACATCCAGCTGCTGTCGTTCGAACCGCTGGCCACCGTCGAGGGCTGGAAACGCCGGGTCGCCGAGGGCGCCAATCCGCGCGACATCAAGGTCGGTTTCGCGCAGGAGGTCGTCACCCGCTTCCACGGCCAGGCCGCGGCGGCTGACGCACTCGCCGAGTTCGAAGCGCGCTTCCAGCGCGGCGCGATGCCCGACGACATGCCCGCGATCAGCCTTGCCGGAGTCGGCGGCGCGCTCGCGGTGCCGCAGCTCCTCAAACTGGCCGGGCTGGTTCCCAGCACCTCCGAGGCGCTGAGACAGATCGCCGCCGGCGGCGTGCGCCTGGACGGCGAGCGCATCGCGGACAAGGGTGCAAGCGTGCCGGCGGGCGCCACCGTCGTCGCCCAGGTGGGCAAGCGCAAGTTCGCCCGCGTGACCGTCCTGTGAAATTATTTTGCCCAAGGTGTTGACGGAATATTTTTGCTCTGTAGAATGCGCACCTTCTCGAAGCAAGCGCGCTGCACCCGATGCAGGGGCGCAAGACTAAGAGACTGATCTTTAACAATTTACAGCCGATAGGTGTGGGTGTTGTGGTGGTAGCTGTCCTGTGTTTTTTGGGGTAGCGCTAGTCATGATGCTCATGCCGAACGAAGTAATTCGTTTGAGTTGAGCGCTAGAAGTTTGTAGTAA
>JANJXF010000151.1 GCA_024709165.1 Thiobacillus sp.
ACATGGTGCAGTGGCACTTGCAGTTTCTTTTCGCGCTCGACATCGATGCGCACGGTTGCGTTTTCCAGATGGGCGTAGGCCTGGGGCGACATTACGTAGAGCGTGTTCTGGATGGTATGCAACTCATTCCCCTGGGTTGAATAGATCGCGGCACTGTTGCCTTTGCCGATCTACGCTGGCGATGGCCTCGGGCTGGCAGATTTCCTTCAACGAACATTCCTTGCAGCGTGCATCATTCGCCGGCGGCGGCAGCGTGCCAGACGCAAGCATCGCGCGAATGGCCTCGGCGGTTTCGCCAACCAACTGCCGCAGCGCGGGCGTGATGGCCACTTCGCGCCGGCGGTGGCTGCTCGCGTGGAAGATCGAACCCTTCAGCACCGGGCGGCCGAGCATGTCTTCCAGACACATTGCCTGCGCGGCGAGCTGGATGTCGTCGTGCAGCTTTTGCCGCTTCGCCCCATGCTTGAACTCCACGGGAAATACCGTGCCGTCGGTGTGAAATTCCACCAGATCAGCCTTGCCGATGAGCCCGAGCCGGTCGCTCCACAAGGGCAGCGCGCGCTCCACTCGCATGCCGGATTTGATCTCGTAGCCGGGCGTGTCAACGAGGTGGTGCACGGCCTGGCCGCGTGCCGTGTGGACGTTGTCGGCGAATGTCTGCTCCAGATGAATAAGCCCGCACTGGCGAGGACAATAGGCCCAGTGCTGAAGCGAGGAAAGCGGGATTGGGTCAGCTTGGATCATGGTGCTAACATCGTTGTGAACCAACCGATCGGGAGCAGGACATGGCCATCACCCTTGCAGAAATCGAAGCGCAGGCGCTCCAACTGACACCCCGCGAGCGCGGCGATCTGGCACACCGCCTGATCGCGAGCCTCGACGGCCCCGCGGAAGACACGCCCGAAGCCATCGCCCAGGCTTGGGATGAGGAAATCGCACGGCGCATGGCGGAAATCGATGCTGGAACCGCCGAGTTGATTCCGCACGAGCAGGTTCTTGCAGATGTCGATGAAATGCTGAGAAAGTCCGGCAATTGAAGCTGGTCTGGCAGAGCGAAGCGCGGCGGGAACTGCGCGAAGCGCTCGCTTATTACCGCGATCGAGCCGGGCTGGACATTGCGCAGGATTTCAGACTCGCTGCCATGCGCGCAGCCGAACGCTTGCTCGACCACCCCGACATCGGGGCGATGACGGGACATCATGGGGCGCGCCGTTTCGTTCTTCACGATTACCCTTACACATTGTTCTACCGTGCGACGCCTGAATCGTTGATTATTCTGGCCGTTGCGCATCAAAGCCGCCGCCCGGGATATTGGGCGGGGCGGTGGTAGGCGTCAGAACCCGTCGATTTCTTCCGGACTAAGCTTGTCCAGATTGTTGAGCGTGTAACTGCCATCGGCATTTACAGTCAGCGTACGGTGAACCTTGGCAGAAGAGTGTTGGCCGGCTTTGCTGTTGTGTTCCCACCAGATCACTTTCAAGACTTCCATGCTGCCGGCCGGGCGTGCGGCGGCTTCGTCGTTTTCAAACAGGCGCGGGAGAACGGCCTTGATCGCGCTTGCGTCGTTATCGCTGAAGCCGGTTCTCTCGGCGAGTTGCGGGTTCATACTGCCCTTGAATACATACACGCCATGATCGACGCGGTGTTTCATGCCCATCGTGTCGGAACTGCGTTTCGCGCCATCGCCTTCACCGCTCACACTCTTGGTGATTTGCAGGCTGGTCACGTCGATGGGCTCGATGCTGAACGCCGACTGCACCGTGACCGGGCCACGGATGCCGATGGAAACGCCGGTGTCGCCTTCAGCTTCTGAGCCGTCGTCGTTCTTCTTGCCGGCTTTTTTGTTGCTCTTGAGCGCGAAAAGCTGGCCGAAAGCGCGCACGTCCAACCATTTCTTACAGGCGAGATCGGCGGTTTTGTCCGACCCGAGCTCTTTGCCCAGCCCGGCTTCGGCGCGTGCGCGCAAACTCTTGGCGTCGTCGACCTTGCGGTCGTCGGACTGCACGAAAATCATGTTGCCGTCGTCGTTCTTCCCGTCGTTGATCCAACGTTCCAACAGGCGGTCTCGGATTTTCCGCTTGATCGATACGTCGCTCATTTCGCCGTAGTTCGAATAATCGGTGCGTGGACGATTGCCGTTTAGCGGGTCGCCATTTGGGTTGGCATTAGCGACGCGGAAGATCACGGCGAAATCGATTCTGTTTTGCAGAGTGGTCATGGAAGCATCCTCGTTGTTCATTCGGCGGGGGAGTCGAAATCGGCGGTGGTGGCGTCACCGTCTTTCTTGGGTGGATTCAATGCCTGCCGCTGGCAGTGGTAGCCGAGCAGGAATTCGCCCGTGAGCTTGTTGTCATCGATGAAGCTGTCGCCTTCGAATGTCGCGATGACTTCGTCGAGCAGAGTGTCCATCGCGCGCATGAAGGGCGCACGGCGAGTGCGCAATCTCGACTTGGCTGGTGTCAGCGCGAGTTCGATGGTTCGCCAGGTGCTGGCGGGGCGGTCGGCGAAGCGTTGCATCAGCTTGGCGGCGGCAGTATCGCGGGTTTCCCCGCCTACGAAGAGTGCGCGGCTTTCGATGTGCTCGGCAATCGCCAGCAGACGTCCATACAGGTAATCCCGGCTACGCCGGTCGGTTTCCAGTGTCATCTCGTACCTCGTTTGTGTGAAAGCGCCCTGGTAAAGGGCGCAGGCGATACCCAGGGCTTTCTCCCATTCCCAGCTTTCCAGTCCAGCGCGATTGCAGACGCGGCGTACGGTGGATTCGATCAGATCGCGCGGCACTGGCTGACCGTCGACGATACAGGGCAGTAATCGCTCGACCGTGGCCTTCTTGAGTTTGTCGTCCAGACGGCGACCGTAGGCAGCTTCGGCAATGTCGCGCGGCGCGGGGGCACCGACGAACTTCTTGTCCTTGCCGTAACGCTGGTGCCAGGCGTGGTCAGCGTGCCAGCGCTCGATGCGTTGTAGGAATTCAGAACCGGTCATCTCGCGATAATAGGTGATCGCCATGCGCCCCGGCGTGGCCGAGTTTAGCCCCATGACAACGATGTCGTCGGTCGGACCGAGCCTTGCACGGTAGCCCTTAAGGCGCAGGGCAAGGCGATTGGCGAAGGCTTGTCCTGCGTCTTGATCGACAGCCGCTGTCGCTGCATCAGCGTCGATGCCCGCGAGCGTGAGCATGTACGAATCGCCAAATGGATCGGGAATTTCCGTGCCGCCCACAGCCCAGCTGACGACGACTTGATCGTCGTTGCGGTAACTCTGGCGCTGGATGAGCCAGCGCAGGGCGTTATGAGCTTTCTGGGTGACTTCGTAGCCAACCCCGCAGGCTTGCTGGCCCGTGTCGTCGGTGAATCGACCGCGAAAGGTGAAGCCGGAGCCGTCGTTGGCACTGATGAGTTTGGCTCCATCCCCAGCGTGGCGGATGCGCTTAGGGTGGCTGAGCGCCAGGTTGGCTCGGGTGTTGCCAGTCACGAGGCAAACCCCATGAACGGCTTTGCTGCTGGCGTCGTAAGCTGCCCATGCCAATTGCAGTGTCTTGTCCTCCCAGACGGCAGTGCATGGGTTATCGGGCTCCCATACTCGCCAACGGATGAACACATTGCCTTGATCACGCTGCTTGGTCTTGGCGTCCGGCGTCAGGATTTTGAAAATTTCCGGCGTGGGTGAATCGTCTACCCAGCCACCGAGCAATTTCCCATCCCCGCCGACATGCAGGATTTTTTCCCGCACGAGATCGGCGACCAGTTGGCCTTTCCGCACATAGGCCAGAACGGCCTCGGCTTTGGGGTGGTGATGTGCCGAGTTGCACCACGACGACAAAAGG
>JANJXF010000052.1 GCA_024709165.1 Thiobacillus sp.
GCGATTTCGGCGAGTACGCCCAGCGTCCACATCCAGCCCACCAGCGCCTTGCCGTAGCCGTGCTCGACCAGAAAGATCGAGTAGAACACGTACAGCGCACCGTGCGCCGCCGACATCAGGAAGCAGGCGCCGAGCAGGGCCTGCACCTGGGGACGGCGCAGGACCTCGCCGAGGCGAACGGATTCGTGCTGCAGCGGCGGACGCTCGGCCTCGGGCAGGGCCAGCGCACAGGCGAAGATACCGCCCAGGATCGCGGCCGTGGCCCACAGCACGGCCTCGATCGGCACATGGTCGAGCAGATGGCCGAGGGCGAGCACGGCGACGATGAACCCGACCGAGCCCCAGACCCGGATGCTGCCGTAGCGATGTCCATCGCCCCCCAGGTGCGAGAAGGTGAGCCCTTCGGCAAGCGGCAGGGCGGCACTCCAGAAAAAAGCCATCAGCGCCATCGCCGCGAACAGCCCGGCGAACTCGGTGGTCATGAAGAACACCGAAAACCCGGCCAGGCTCGCCAGCGCCGACAGACGCACGATCGCCAGGCGCATCCCCAGGCGCTCGGCCAGCCAGCCCCACAGGTTGGGGGCGAGCACCCGCATCAGCTGCATCAGCGACATCAGCAAGGCGATGTCGGTGGCAGTGAGCGCGATCGACTGCAGATAGAGGGTGAAATACGGCGAGAACGCGCCGACGAAGGCGAAGTAGAAAAAGTAGTACGCCGACAGGCGCCAGTAGGGAATCATCGTCAAGACTGCATTCGAACCCGGATGGAGAAGCGGCGCGGAGCGGCTCCGGGCTCGTGCCCGTGCCCACGGATCGGCGGCACAGCGGCATCATCCGCTGTCACCGCGCTCCTGGCGTCTGCTGCGGGCGGGCCCGGAAAGCCTGCGCGCAGGCCGCAGCGGCAGCTTCAGCGTGGCGAAGGCAGGCGCTGGCTGCCCTGCGGCGCGAGCGCAGCGATCCGCGGCGTGGCCGATGCGACATCGCCGCACTGGGCGCGGTGGCGCAGCGCGTGGTCGATCAGCACCAGCGCCAGCATCGCCTCGGCGATCGGGGTGGCGCGGATGCCGACGCAGGGGTCGTGGCGACCGTGGGTGTTGACGATCACCGGGTTGCCGGCGCGATCGATCGAGCGCCGGTCCAGGCGGATGCTGGAGGTCGGCTTGATCGCGATGCTGGCGAGGATGTCCTGCCCGGTGGAAATCCCGCCGAGCACGCCGCCGGCATGGTTGGAAAGGAAGCCCGCGGGCGTCATCTCGTCGCTGTGCTCGGTGCCATGCTGGATCACCGAGCGGAAGCCGGCGCCGATCTCGACCCCCTTGACCGCGTTGATGCCCATCATCGCCCAGGCGATGTCGGCATCGAGGCGGTCGTACACCGGCTCGCCCCAACCCGCCGGCACGCCGCTGGCGACGACCTCGATGCGGGCGCCGATCGAGTCGCCCGACTTGCGCAGCTCATCCATGTAGGCTTCGAGCTGCGGCACGATCGCGGCATTGGGGGCGAAGAAGGGATTGCCGGCGACTTCGTCCCAGGACACGAAGGGGATCTCGATCGGCCCGAGCGCGCTCATGCAGGCGCGGATCTCGATGCCGTAGCGCTCGCGCAGCCATTTGCGCGCGATCGCGCCGGCGGCAACCCGGACTGCGGTCTCGCGCGCCGACGCCCGGCCGCCGCCACGGTAGTCGCGCAGCCCATATTTCTGCTGGTAGGCATAGTCCGCATGGCCGGGACGGAACGTGTCGGCGATGTTGCCGTAGTCGTGCGAACGCTGGTCCTGGTTGCGGATCAGGAGCGCAATCGGCGTGCCCGTGGTGACGCCCTCGAACACGCCGGAGAGGATTTCCACCGTGTCCGGCTCGCGGCGCTGGGTGACATGGCGCGAGGTACCCGGCTTGCGGCGGTCGAGGTCGAACTGGATGTCGGCCGCATCGAGCGCCAGATCAGGCGGGCAGCCGTCGATGACACAGCCGATGGCCGGGCCGTGCGATTCGCCGAACACGGTGACACAGAACAGTTTGCCGAGGGTGCTGCCTGACATGAGCGTACGTAAAATGGTGTCGGGGAATCCGACGAAGTCTAGCACAGACGCGCCCTGGCGCCGGGCCGTGGGCCATGCCGTGAACTAACCGCACCCAGCTTGTTCTATCCTGATACCAAAGAACCAGGAGGCGCACACATGAATCCCACCCGCCACGTCACCACCCTCGGCCAGAGCCTGTGGCTGGACAACCTCTCGCGCAGCCACATCCATGACGGCACGCTCGCCCGGCTGATCGCCGAGGACGGCGTATCGGGCGTGACGTCGAACCCGTCGATCTTCGAGAAGGCATTCGCCAGCAGCCCCTATTACGCGGACGATCTCGCGCGCCTGAAAGCGACCGAGCCGGATGCCGAACGACGCTACGAGGCGCTGGCGATCCCCGACGTACAGGCTGCCTGCGACCTGCTGCTGCCGCTCCACGAGGCGAGCGGCGGACGCGACGGTTACGTCAGCATGGAAGTGGCGCCGCGCTGGGCCTACGACGCCACGCACACGGTGGTCGAGGCGCAGCGCCTTGTCGGGCGCGTCGCCCGGCGCAATCTGCTGATCAAGGTCCCCGGCACGCCGGAAGGCCTGAGCGCGTTCGAGGCGCTGACGCAGCACGGCATCAACGTCAACATCACGCTGCTGTTCTCGCTGGAGCAGGTGCAGGCGACCTTCGACGCCTACCTGCGCGCGCTCGCCGCGCGCGTTGCCGCAGGGAGCAATGTGCGACACAGCAAGTCGGTGGCAAGCCTGTTCCTGTCGCGCGTCGACACCCTCGTCGACAAGGAGCTCACCGCCATCGGCACGCAGGAAGCGCTGTCGCTGCGCGGCCGGACCGCGGTGGCGATGGCGAAGCTCGCCTACCAGCGCTATCTGCAGCGCTTCCACGGCGAGGCGTTTGCCGAACTTGCACGCCAGGGCGCGACGCCGCAGTTCCTGCTGTGGGCGAGCAGCGGCGTGAAAAATCCGGACTATCAGGATCTGCTCTACGTCGAACCGCTGATCGGCCGCGAGACCATCAACACCCTGCCCGACAAGACCCTCGACGCCCTGCGCGAACATGGCCGCCCCGCGCTGCGCGTGGAAGAAGGTGTCGCCGAGGCCCAGGCGCTGTTCGACGAGCTCGCGCGCCTGGGCATCGACCTCGAGCTGGTCGGCCATGCGCTGCAACGCGACGGTGTCGACCTGTTCGAGACCGCATACCAGAAGCTGTTGCGGCAGACCGCGTAGCCCACCCTTGCCCATGCTCTGCCTCGCCTGGGACGACACGCTTCCATTCGCCACGCGCCGACAAGCTTCCCTTATGCCGGCGTAAAAATTCTTGAATGGACAGCCCGCCGATCCGGGCACAGCATTGGCCACTCCGTTCCCCGCGCAGTCCGCGCCCGGGATCCTTGAAACCCGATGCAAGGAGAAACGCCATGAGCCAGTCGTACACCCGCCTGCCCTCCCGCAACCTGGACCGCACCGCCGGCCTGGCGCGGCCAGCCTGTGTACTGCCTGATCGCGTCACGCTGGACAATCCTGCACTCGACGTGATGACCGATTTCCGGCGCCTCACCGCCTTCATCGCCACGCCCGCCGACACCATCCAGCAGGCGGAGGAGCGCATGCGCCGCCGCAAGGTGCGTCTGCTGTTCGTGATGGACGCGCAGGATCGCGTGGCGGGCCTGGTGACGCGCACCGACCTGCACAGCGAAAAACCGTTGCTGGTGGTGCAAAGCCGCGGCATCCGCCGCGACGAGGTACTGGTGGCCGACATCATGACTCCGGTGGAGCGTCTGGAAGCGATCGACTACGACGACATCGCGCACGCGCGCGTCGGCCATGTCCTGGAAACCCTCAAGGCGCGCGGCCGGCAGCATGCACTGGTGATCGAACAGACCGAGGGCCGGCAGATGGTGCGCGGCCTCCTGTCGCTGTCGCAGTTGTGCAAGCAGCTTGGCATCGTCGTGCAGACCACCGAGGTGGCGAACACCTTCACCGAAATCGAGCAGCACCTCGCACACGCCTGATGCGCATGGACCGGGGCAGCCCGGTCTTTTCCCCGCGCCGCGCAGGTTTTCCTGCGGCGCGTCTTGTGCTCAAATCCGCCTTTTGCCCGCGTGACCGCCCATGGCGGTGGCCGCACGGCGCGGATTGCAGCCAGACAACATGAACATCTCCGTCAGCGAACTCATCGTCAGGTATCTCGAACGCCTGGGGATCGACACCGTATTCGGCATGCCCGGCTCGCATGTGCTGCCCATCTACGACAGCCTGTACGGTTCGCGGGTGAAGAGCGTGCTGGTCAAGCACGAACAGGGCGCGGCGTTCATGGCCGGCGGCTATGCGCGCGCGGCGCTCCGCCCGTCGGCGTGCATCGCCACCGCCGGTCCCGGGGCAACCAATCTTGTCACCGGCATTGCCAACGCCTACGCCGAGCGCCTGCCGGTGCTGGCGATCACCGGCGAGACGTCGACCTATCTGTTCGGCCGCGGCGGCCTGCAGGAAAGCTCGGGCGAGGGCGGCGCGATCGACCAGGCCACGCTGTTTTCCAGCATCACGCGCTATCGCCGGCTAGTCGAGCGTACCGACTACCTCGGTCAGGTGCTGAATCAGGCGACGCAGGCGTTGCTCGGCCGCGAGCCCGGTCCGGTGCTGCTGTCGATCCCCTACAACGTGCAGAAGGAAAGCATCGACATCGGCGCGCTCGAGCAGGTCCATTTCCCGCACAAGACGGTCTCGCGCACCACCGGACCGGCCGACGCGCTCGCCGACCTGCTCCGTTCGGCACGCTATCCCGCCATCGTCGCCGGCTACGGCTGCGTCGCCTCCGGCGCACGCGACGCCGTCGCCGCGCTTGCGGCGCGCTTCAACATCCCGGTCGCCACCAGCCTCAAGGCCAAGGGCGTGGTGGCGGAAGGTTCGCCACTGTCGCTGGGCTGCCTGGGCGTAACGTCCAACGGCGACGCCTACCGCTACCTCACCGAGCACGCCGACCTGCTGATCGTGCTGGGCGCAGGTTTCAACGAGCGCACCAGCCACGTCTGGGACGCCCGCCTGTTCGAAGGCAAGACCGTCGCGCAGGTCGACCGCAACCCCGCGCAGCTCGGCCGCGTGTTCCAGCCGCAGCTCGCTGTCTGCGGCGACATCCGCGCCACGCTCGAACACGTCTGCGCGGTCCTGGAGGACGAGGCGATGCCCCCCAGGGCGCTCGACCGCCTGAACGCCCATCGCGCCGCACCGCCACCGCACCGGAGTGCGGCGAACACCGACGACGACGAGAAATTCCGTCTCATCCGCCTGTTCTACGAAGCACTCGCCAAACACTTCCCGCGCAATGCCATGGTGTTCGACGACAACATCGTGTTCGCGCAGAGTTACTTCGAGGTGTCCGGCCACAACCGTTATTTTCCCAACACCGGCATTTCCTCGCTGGGTCACGCCATCCCCGCGGCGATCGGCGCGCGCTGCTTTGCGCCCGACAGCCCCACCTTCGCCATCCTCGGCGACGGCGGTTTCCAGATGTGCGGCATGGAGATGATGACCGCAATCAACTACGGCATTCCACTCAACGTCGTCGTCATCAACAACGCAACCCTGTCGCTGATCCGCAAGAACCAGTTCCAGCTCTACGGTGAGCGCTATATCGACTGCGACTTCAAGAACCCCGACTTCGGCCTGCTCGCCCAGTCGTTCGGCGTCCCGCATTACCGCATCGAAACACCCGCCGATCTCGACACGATGTTCGAACACGCCGACCTCGTCGGCGGCATCAACCTCATCGAGATTCTGCTCGACAAGCAGGCCTTCCCGAGTTATCTGTCGGCACGATAGCCGTCTCGCGGCCGGGCCGGGCGTCGCCTGTATTTCCGCAAGCTGCCGCGGTGCGCTCGCAGTCCTGCGGTGGCCGTTCAGAACCGCGCCGCGCGCTCGAACTCCAGCGTCTCGCCGCTTGCCGGATGCGCGAACGCCAGGCGCCAAGCATGCAGCAACAAACGCGGCGCCCGCACCAGCAATGCCGTCGGTGCGTACAGCGGGTCGCCCAGAATGGGGTGCCCAAGCGCCGCCAGATGCACCCTGAGCTGGTGCGAGCGGCCGGTGACAGGCTCCAGCTCGACGCGGGTGGTGTCGCTGGCCGCATCGTATGACGCGGCACGCCAACGGGTGAGGCTGGGCTTGCCGAGTGCATGATCGACGATCTGCCGCGGCCGGTTCGGCCAGTCGCAGACGAGCGGCAGATCGATGACACCCCACGCTTCGACCGGAGCAGGCAGACGCCCGCCGACGACGGCGAGATAACGCTTGCCCACCGCGCGCACGGCAAACGCGCGCGACAGTACGCGCTGTGCCGCACCGCCGCGTGCCATCACCATCAGCCCGGAGGTATCCATGTCGAGGCGGTGCACCACGCGCGCGTCGGGGTACCGCGCCTGCGCCCGCGCAGCAAGGCAGTCGGCCTTGTCCGGGCCGCGCCCGGGCACCGCGAGCAGGCCGGCCGGCTTGTTCAGCACCAGCAGGCTGTCGTCGACGTGAACGATGTCCAGTTCCGCGGACATCGGCACCTCAGCCCCCGTCGTTCAGCTCGTCCAGCAGGGCCATCGCCCACGCCACACCAAAACCGTTGGCGTCGCTCATCACCGCCCCCAGCCCCCCCTTGCAGCTATGGCCGGACAGGTCCATGTGGACCCATGGCGTATCGCCGACGAAGCGCGACAGAAAGCGCGTAGCAAGAATATGATCGGCTTCGCCTTCCATGCTGCACTGTTTGACGTCGGCCACCGTGGAGTCGAGGCTGGTGTCGTAATCCTCGGGATAGGGGAAGACGACGATGCGCTCGCCGCTCGCGATGGCGGCGCGCGAGGCCTGATGCGCGAGTGTGCTGGAACTGGCGAACACGCCGGACATGCGGCTGCCGAGCGCGTAATGCATGGAGCCGGTGAGGGTGGCAAAATCGGCGACGAGATCGGGCTTCGCTTTCGTGGCCAGCGCCAGGGTGTCGGCGAGCACCATGCGTCCCTCGGCGTCGGTGTGCACGACTTCGATGGTGGTCCCGTTCAGCGCCTTCACCACTTCGTTCTGCCGATAGGCGGCAGGACTGATATGGTTTTCGGCGAGCGCGAGCCAGCCGTCGAGCGCGACCGGCAGCCCGAGACGCGACGCCACGGCAAGAATGCCAAGGACGACCGCGGAGCCGTTCATGTCCTCGTGCATGCCCTGCATGTACTTGGCGGGCTTCAGGTTGTGGCCGCCGGTGTCGAAGCAGATACCCTTGCCGACGAAAGCCACGGTCTTGGTGCCTTTCAGATTCCTGCTCCCCGATCCCCGATACCTGATCCGCACGATCGCGGCATCCCTGGCCGGCGAGCCCTGCGCCACGGCGCAGAATGCGCCGGCGCCCATGCGCTTCAGCGTATCGAAAGGGTATTCCTCGACACGCCAGCCGTATTGTCTGGCGAGTGCCTTGATGCGCCTGCGATACACGCCCGGCGTGAGTTCGTCCGGCCCCTGCACGGTAAGGCTGCGGGTAAGCAGGTTGCCCTCGGCAAGCGCCTGCACGCGCGCCAGCCCATCCACCGATTTGTGGCCATGCACAGCAACGGTTTTCAGTACCGTGTCCGGCTTGGACTTGCGTGAGGGCAGCGGCGTGCCGTTGACCAACGCGACATACGCCGCCGCCTGCGCCACCCGCGCCTTGAAAGCCGCATCGCCGAACAGCGCCAGCGTCAGCGCTTTCGGATGCTCGCTCATCAAGAGCGCGAGTGCCTTGCGCAGCCCTTCGTGTGTTTCGAAGGTGGACGCCTCGGGTTTCAGCATGACCGCGACGACAAGCGTGCCGCCTGGCAACTGCGCCGCGAGCGGCGACTTCGCCAGCTCGTCGGGCTTGAGGTTGCGCCGCTTCAGTGCGGCCTTCAGCGCAGCGGCACCGGGCACATCGGGCAGGGTTTTGTCGTGGGGCAGCACGAGCAGGGCGTGACCCGCCTGTTCAAGCAATTTATCGGTGATTTCGGTTTTGTTTTCAGTCAGTTTCGGCAACATCCGGGGTCCTCGGGGAAGGCACGTTTCTTGATGGGTGGCGGGGTTTGCCGGATAATCGCGCGTTTGAGTTTTTTCTCAGCGCGTTTTCCGCCCCATCCGACAAGGGTAACCGAATGAAGATTGAAGACAAGAAACGTGTGCTGCGCGAAATGGTGCTGCACCGCCGTTTTGAAGAGCGCTGCTACCAGGCCTACATCG
>JANJXF010000065.1 GCA_024709165.1 Thiobacillus sp.
ACAAAGGCTGGCGCGTGAGCAGGCGTGCCAGCGGGTGCGTAGCGAACTCACCCGACAGGTGAAGGCGGTCGAAGGCAGAATGTTCAGCGTTCATGCGGCATTCACGGAGGCAGAGAGCGGTCAACTGCGGTTTTTAGGATCAATGGAGCAGATCGGGTTTCAACATCACGCTAAACGAGGGTGAGTTCGAACAGCGTGTCCAGCGGCTGCGGCGTGTGGACCCAGTAGCCCTGCACGTAATCGACGCCGGCGTCCTTGAGCCAGATGTAGGTCGCCTCGTTGTCGACATACTCGGCGATCACCTTGAGGCCGAGCGCGTGCGCGACGTCGACCATCGAGGCGGTGAGCGCCTGATCTGTCGGGCTGTCGAGCAGGTTGCGGATGTAGACACCGTCGATTTTCAGATAGTCCAGTGGCAGGCGGCGCAGGTAGCCATAGGAGCTGTAGCCGCTGCCGAAATCGTCGAGTGCGGTACGGCAACCCATCTGGCGCAGACGGTGGAGCGATGCGACAGCGGTGTCGAGATTGCCGATGGCGACTGTTTCGGTCACTTCGAATATCAGCCGGCTGGCAAGATGAGCATGCTCCGCGAGCGCCTGCAGCATGGCGTCGACATGCGCGGTGTCGACCAGGCTCTGCCCCGAGAGATTGATCGAAAGGCCGCTGATCCGGTCCAGTGCGCCGGCATGGCTGTCCAGCCAGGCGAGCGCCGCGCGCAGCACCCAGGCATCGAGATGATGGATATGACCACTGTGTTCGGCCATGATCACGAAGCTCTGCGTCGTGTGCGGCGGGTCGAGGTCGTCGCGGATGCCGAGCAGGACTTCGTAGTGTGGCAGCGCATCGTCGGTGCACGGGCGAATCTGCTGCGCGCGCAGGAAGAGCGCATCGAAGGGCAGCGCTTCGATACGCTTGGCCGGCGCGGGAGCGCTGGCAAGGCCGGCCATGTCGAAAGTGCCTGATGTGCGCGCGGCGGTGCATGCATTATTGACGTGGCGCAGCACGTCTGCCGGCAAGACCGTGTCGGCACCGGCGATGATGGGTAGCACGGTGCCGCGCATTTTCCAGTCGGCATGCAGGGTTTCCATGTTCGCCTGCAGGCGGGCGAGGCGCTCGCCGAGCCGTTGTGGCGACTGCGGTCGAAAGAGGGCGAGGAAGGAAATGTCGTTGAGGCGGCCGCACTGTTCGCCGGTCTCGAGCGCTGCGTGCAGTGTCTCGCCGGTGCGCTGGCGCATGACCGCGAGCTCGTCCTCGTCGAGCGCGGTATGGCCGAGCCGCAGGGACGGTATTTCGATGAGCGCGCAATACGGCGTCGGTTCGGTGGCCGGATGGGCGAGGATGCGCGTCAACTCGTCGATGAGCGCATTGCGGTTGAGGCAGCCAGTGCTGGCGTCCTGCCAGGTCGCGGTATGGATCGTGTCGAGGCTGGCGGTGAGCACCGCGCTGGCGGTGCGTTCGAGGAAGGGGAGGTTGTAGTCGGCCGCAGCTTCGATGCGGCCCTGCCCGATCGCGTTTTGCAGTTCGTCGGCCGACAGTTCCAGCAGCTGGGTGGCGGAGCGGTTGAGCAGCACCCAGCGCGTGGCGTAGCGGCCAAGAATCTCGTGGGGAATCGCCTGATTGTCCTCGCGCACGACGCACCAGCGCGAAGCGAAGGGCGGCGGCGTTTCGTCGCCGGCGCCGAGTGCATGCAGCCGTTCGCTGCAGCGTGCGTCGCGCTCGTTGCGGAAGCGCTCGCCGATTTCCTCGAGCAGGGCGTTGGTCTGCAGCAGGGCATCGTCCGGGTGCTCCTGGCCGAGCAGCCATTGCAGCGCGAGGCTGGCGGCCTGGTGATACGCGGGATCGAGGAACTGGCCGCGGTCGTCGGCGCCGAGATGGAGGACATCGAGAGCGTTGACGAGTGCCCATATGGGATGTGCGGGCTGTGCCTGATAGGTCAGGCCGTTGAGGGTGTATTCGAGCAGCAGCCCCTGCGCCTGCATCATGAGCGCGCGCACCTGCGAGGATGCGGCGAGCTTTTCCGGACCGGGGTCGATGGGTGGTGGCTGGCGCAGCTGCGCGAGCAGGTCCTCGATCGCTGTGGCGTTGATGCCGGGCAGACCGGGGGTCGACTGCAGCAGGGAAAGCTGGATCGGCTCGTGCGCGGTGGGCGCTGCCAGCACCTGTGCCGGCAGGAAACGACTGAGAATGCGGTCGCGTGCGAGCAGGCCGGGGACCGGCGGAGTTGAAGCGGCGGAGCCCGGGAACGTCGGGGGGCTGGCAGCGTCAGGCAGGATGGCGAGGTTGCCGAGGCTTTCGGTAAGGCGCGAGACGAGGCGGGCGAGCGACTCGACCTGGGCCGCGCTGGCACCGGGGGCGGGGGTCTGCTCGGCTGTGGCATGCAGCCAGTCGGCGAGGCTGCCGCCAGTCCCGGCGGCTGGAGCGTGTTCCGGCATGACCTGGGCGAGATGGTGCAGCATGGAATCGTACAGGGTGGCAGCATGCTCGGCGAAGGCCTGCGCCATGTGCGTGTAGCAGACCACGCGCGTGTCCGCATCGAGTCCGAGCGGCATGATGAGGTCGGCCAGAACGTCCAGCACGGCCTCGGCACTGTACGGATGCAGCGCGGGCCGCCCGCCGGTTTTCTGCAGGGTGGCGTACCGTCGGCTGAAGGTGGCGGGCAGCGGCTGCAGCGCCTCGGTAACGGCGTGGGCGATGCCGCTGCGGCGGATCCAGTCGTCGACCCGCGACATTTCGACAAGTTCGAGACGCTCGCTTTGGGGGGTGCGCTGCCTGTCGGAATAGCTGTCGCGCAGTTCCGGATACATGGGGTAGGCGCGGGTGAACAGATGCGCCACGCTTGCGCGCAGTGGGCCGAGCGCGTGTTTCGCCGTTTCCAGATGCCGCTCGGGCAACGTGCCCGGAGCGGATTCGAGCGACTGGTAGTAGGTGTCGACGACGACGCGCATGCCATCCATGAAGCGCGTGTGGCAGGCCTGTTGTGTTTGCAGGATGGCCAGCCGCGCGGCGAGCGGCGGTGCGTCCTCGCGGTTGACGGCGTGCAGGACCGCCATGACGGGGGGTGGCGCCTCGCGCATCGACAGCTGGATGCGTGTGTTCTGCTGGTGGACGACCTGGCAGGGGCAGGTGTGATGCCGGCCGCCCCATTCGAAATCCAGACGGACCGCACTGCCGGCGGCTGGAGGGTGCGCGGGCTCGCGCAGAAGATCGAAGGCAAGACCACGTTCGGAGAGCGACGCGATGGTGCCGAAGCTGGGCGGCTGCCCGGCAAACTGGAGGACGGCCGGAAGCTGGATCGAGCGGGGCGCGAAAGAGACTTGCTCGGTTGCGGACGCGTCAGGATCGGGCATTGGTACGAAATTACCTGGAATCAATCCAGATTATCGGAGCAAACGCCGGAAAACTGAAACCGGCGCACTCCGGTCTGCCCCCCGCTGCCGGAGCCCAGCCGGAGGGAGCGCGAAGCTGCCCGGGCGATGTGTGCGTGCGGGCGCGCTAGAATGGCGGCTTCTCGACAAAGCCGTGCCCACGGCCTGGCTTGCTGCCGTCATGACGCGAACCGCCACACTTCGCCACGATCCCATTGCTGCCATCGCCACCGCGCCGGGGCGCGGGGGTGTTGGCGTGGTGCGCATTTCCGCCGGCGATGTCGCGGCGTTTGCGGACGGCGTGCTCGGGCGGCAGCTCCTGCCGCGTCACGCGACCTATGCGCGGTTTCTCGCGGCGGACGGCAACGCTCTGGACGAGGGCATCGCGCTGTATTTTCCCGCGCCGCATTCCTTCACCGGTGAGGCCGTGCTTGAGTTGCAGGGGCATGGCGGGCCGGTGGTGCTCGATCTGCTGCTGCAGCGCTGTGTGGAACTGGGTGCGCGGCTTGCCGAGCCGGGCGAGTTCTCGCGGCGGGCCTTCCTCAACGGCAAGCTCGATCTGGCGCAGGCGGAGGCGGTGGCGGATCTCGTCGATGCCGCGTCCGCCGAGGCGGCGCGCTCGGCGCTGCGTTCGCTGTCGGGCGCGTTTTCCGCACGTATCCATGAGCTGGTCGAGGGTCTGACGCGGCTGCGCACGCTGGTCGAGGCGACGCTCGATTTTCCCGAGGAGGAAATCGACTTTCTCGAGCACGCCGACGCCTTCGGCCAGCTCGATGCGCTCGACACGCGTCTGGCTGCGGTGCGCACGCAGGCACGGCAGGGCGCGCTGTTGCGCGAGGGCCTGACGGTGGTGCTGATCGGCCAGCCCAACGTCGGCAAGTCGAGTCTGCTGAACCAGCTCGCCGGCTTCGAGGCGGCGATCGTCACCGAGGTCGCCGGCACCACGCGCGACACCGTGCGCGAGGCGATCCAGATTCGCGGCGTGCCGCTGCACGTCATCGATACCGCGGGACTACGCGACACCGACGATGCGGTCGAACGGCTCGGCATCGCGCGCACCTGGGCCGCGGTGGAGACGGCCGATGTCGCGCTGCTGCTGGTCGATGCGGCGCACGGCGTCGGCACGGCGGAGGCGGCGATTCTCGCGCGCCTGCCGGGGATCGTCCGGCTCACGGTACATAACAAGATCGATGTGACGGGCGAGACGCCGCGCGCCACGGGCGACGAGATCTGGCTCTCCGCCCGGACCGGTGCCGGCGTCGATCTGTTGCGCGACCGCCTGCTCGAAGTCAGCGGCTGGCAGGCGGCGGGCGAGGGCGCGTTCATGGCGCGCGCGCGCCATCTCGACGCGCTGGCGCGTGCCGCCGGGCACATCGCTGCGGCGCGGGCGGCGGCGCTGCAACTCGAACTCTTCGCCGAGGAACTGCGCCTGGCACAGGCGGCGCTGTCGACGATTACGGGCGAATTCACCGCCGACGACCTCCTGGGCGAGATTTTCGGCTCGTTCTGTGTCGGCAAATAACAAGCCTTCCTGGCTGTTCCGCAAAGTACCGCATAACTCCATGATAGCCCGCGTAAATGCGGGCTTTTTGTCTGTAACGTTCGGGAAGGCGTACCAGGCCGCTTGACTGCGGAATGTATCGGAATACAATGTAACGCATCGGATAACAGACTTCCGCTTGCATGATCCAGAATTTCCGGCACAAGGGCTTGCATCGTTTTTTTTGCGAAGAGCGATTACCGGGGCATACCAGCCCAGCACGCGACGCGGATAGAGCGGCTGCTAGACCGGCTGGATGCTGCTGCAAAGCCCGAGGATATGGACTTGCCGGGCTACCGCTTCCACCCGCTCAAGGGTGACAGGAAAGGGACTTATGCCGTTTCCGTGTCTGGCAATTGGCGGCTGACCTTCCGCTTTGAAGGTCAAGACGCGACCGATGTTGACCTGGAGGATTACCACTGATGAGCCTGAGAAACCCGAACCGCAAACCCACCCACCCCGGCGCGATCCTGCGGGTAGACGTGCTGCCCGAACTGGGCATGACGCAAACCGAGTTTGCCAAGCGGCTTCTGGTTTCGCGCCTGACCGTATCCGAGCTGCTGCACGAAAAACGTGGGCTGTCTCCCGATCTGGCGGCGCGTATCGGCAAGCTGACCCGCACCAGTCCGGAATCATGGCTGCGGATGCAAGCCGCGTGCGACCTATGGGAAATCAACCAGCAACCCGAACGGCTGGCAGCAATCAAGCCGCTTCAGGTAGCGGCATGAAGGTTTGCCGCACCTAGCCCGAGGCTGATCCCCAAGGGCGAAAACCGGAACATCATTCAAACGGCGCTTGTTTCATGGGATGAAACGGCCTGCGCATATTGTGCTGAACCATGTTCCGGGCAGTTCCGGGACGCTTCACCTTCAACAGGAGAAAGCGAAACATGGCCGCACAAATCCAATCCGCGCTAACCATCCTTCGGCGCAAGCAAGTTGAAGCCCGCACCGGGCTTTCCCGTTCCAGCATCTATGCCCGTCTGCGGCAAAACCCCAAGAGGCCGGGCGACTATGATCCGACCTTTCCCAAGCCTGTTTCTGTCAGCGCGAAGGCCGTAGGCTGGATCGAGGCGGAAATCGACGCATGGCTGACTGCCCAAGTTAAGAAAAGCCGCAAGGCTTGAAGGGGCGGACCATGACCAGAAACAACAAGGGCCGGAACGGCGGCGACCATCCGGCCCCAAAGACCAGCTACAACGACGCCAATCATCCTAGAAACCGCAGTTGGACGCGCCCGATGGTGCGTCTGATTGCGTGCCTGCCGCGAAGCAACGACGCCGCAGGCCGGGGCCTGCAAGGAGGCGCGACAAAGGCTGGCGCGTGAGCAGGCGTGCCAGCGGGTGCGTAGCGAACTCACCCGACAGGTGAAGGCGGTCGAAGGCAGAATGTTCAGCGTTCATGCGGCATTCACGGAGGCAGAGA
>JANJXF010000089.1 GCA_024709165.1 Thiobacillus sp.
CGTCCCGGGCGGCGACGGGCTGTTGCGCATCTCGCCCCTGACACCGGCCGCGGCCGGGCTCACCGTGCTGGCGATTCCGCCCGACGACGCCCATTCCGCGCTGCCGCGCGCACTGGCACGCAACGCGCCGCAGCAGCACGAAGCCGGCATGGCCGACGGCGCGCTGGTGGACGAACAGGTGGCGCGCCTGCTCGGTGTGTCGCGTTTCATCTGCCAGCCGCTGGGCTTGCCCGACGGCCAGACCGGCGTGCTGCTGGCGGGCGATGCCCTGCCGACCGCCGCCGCGCAGCCGCTGTGGCGCTTCGTGTTTGCCGAATGCACCGGGGCCTGGCGCGCGGAGCGGCGCGACGTGCCCGTGGCAGGCACGCCCGGCGCGGCGGCGGCGGACGCCATTCCACGCGACCGCGTGCGGCGCGCCATCCACGAGGTGGCCAATCCGCTCACCATCATGCGCAATTACGTCAATCTGCTGTCCGAACGGCTCGGCACGGATTCCGCGGTGCAGCGCGATCTTTCCATCATCGGCGACGAGATCGAACGCGTCGCGCGCATCGTGCGCGGCATCACCACGGCCGAGACGGTCGAAGCGGCGCCCCTGCCGCTCGAACTCGCCTCGGTCAACAGCGTGGTTTCCGAACTCGTGCGCATGGCGCTGGGCACGCTCTTCACGCCCAACAAGGTCAGTGTGCAGATCGACCTCAATCCCGATGTGCCGCCGTTGCCGCTGCAGAAGGACCTGTTGAAGCAGGTGCTGTTCAATCTGGCGAAGAATGCAGTCGAGGCGATGACCACCGGCGGACATCTGCGGTTCACCACGCGGCTGGTTGACGAAACGGGCCAGCGCATGGTCGAAATCGAGGTCGCCGACACCGGTCCCGGGTTGCCGCCGGCGGTGGCCGCGCATCTGTTCGAGCCCGTTGACACGCACAAGGGTGGCGAGCACGCCGGCCTCGGGCTCGCCATCAGCCGCGGCCTGGTCGAGCGCATGAACGGCACTATCCTGTGCAGCAGCACGCCGCAAGGCACGCGTTTCCACGTCCGCCTACCCACCTTGCAGAGCGGACACACCCAACCCACGACAATGCGCTACGGGTCGACGTAACCCGAGCCCGAGGAGAACTCAATGTCCGACGAAAAGCACGATATCCTCCCGCCAGGCAACACGGTCAGCGCCTTCCCCGCGCGTTCGCGCGTGCTGGTGGTCGACGATGAACCCCTCATCCTGGAGGGTCTGGCGCGTCTGCTGGAAGGCCGCGAATACGACGTCACCACGGCCGGCGGCGGCTGCGACGCGTTGATCGCGGTCGGCAAACAGCAGTTCGACATCGTGCTGCTCGATCTGGGCATGCCCGACCTCAACGGCACGGAAGTCCTGCGCTTCATCGCCGACCGCAGCGCCGACACCTCGGTGATTGTCGTGTCCGGAGACAGCTCCATCGACGCGGCGATCCGCGCGCTGCGCGGCGGTGCCACCGATTTCGTGCGCAAGCCCTACGAGCCCGAGGAGCTGCTGCGCCGCATCGACAACACACTGGTGCGGCGCCGCCTGGAAAAGGAAAACAACTACATCCTGCAGCGTCTACAGCAGTCGGAGAAGTGGCATCGCTTTCTCGTCAACAGCTCGCCTGATTTCATCTACACCCTCGACAGCGAAGGCCGCTTCACTTTCGTCAACGACCGTGTCGAGAGCCTGCTCGGCTACCGGCGCGAGGACCTGCTCGGCCAGCACTACAGCTTCATCATCCACGAGGACGACCTCGCCCGCGCCGAGCACGTCTTCAACGAGCGCCGCGCCGGCGATCGCAGCGCACGCAACACCGAGATCCGTCTCAAGTGCAACCCGGGCATGCGCCGGCCGCGCCCGATGAACTGCCGTTGTCGTGCCGTCGAGCTGACCGCCACCGGCATGTACGACGTGGAGGCCGGTCCCTTCGAGGGGCGCTTCATCGGCAGCTACGGCGTCGCCAAGGACATCACCGAGCGCAAACAGGCCGAGGAAACCGTACATTTCCAGGCCTACCACGATCTGCTGACCGGCCTGCCCAACCGCGCGCTGTTCCGCGATCACCTCGGCCTCATGCTGGCACAGGCGCGACGCAACCAGAAGCCGCTGGCGGTGCTGAGCCTCGACCTCGACCACTTCAAGGTCATCAACGACTCGCTCGGCCACGCCATCGGCGACGAAATGCTGCTCGCGGTCGGCACGCGGCTGCGCCAGTGCCTGCGCGAGGGCGACACCCGGGCACGCCTGGGGGGCGACGAGTTCGCGGTATTGCTGCCGACGCTGGTGTCGCGCAGCGACGTCGATCACATCTGCCGCAAGATCATCCAGGTGCTGTCCAAGCCGGTGTACGTCAAGGGCCACGAGATCTACATCTCGGTGAGCATCGGCGCTTGCGTCGCACCGGATGACGGCGAGCAGATCGACAGCCTCATCCGTCAGGCCGAAATCGCCATGTACCAGGCCAAGACGCAAGGACGCAGCCGCTTGCAGTTCTGGGAGTCCGGCATGCAGGCACCCTATTCCGAGCGCATGCAGATCGAGACCGACCTGCGCCGCGCCCTGTCGCGCAACGAATTCGTGCTGTTCTTCCAGCCGCAGGTCGACACCGTCACCGGCGAAGTCCACGGCTTCGAGGCGCTGCTGCGCTGGTGGCATCCGCAGCGCGGCCTGCTCACACCGGCAGATTTCATCGCCGTGGCGGAGGAATCCGGAGTCATCGTGCCGCTGGGCGACTGGGTGCTGCGCGAGGCCTGTGCACAAATGGCCGACTGGCGCAAGGCGGGCCTGGTATCGGTGCGCCTGTCGATCAATATTTCAGCGCGCCAGCTGGAAAGCCCGGATTTCGTCGAGAGCGTCATGCGCGCCTTGCAGGTGCATGGCCTGGACGGGCGCAACATGGAACTGGAGATCACCGAGAGCCTGCTGATGCGCGACTTCGAGGCCAACGCGATCAAGCTCGGACGTCTGTCCGCGACCGGCATCCGTCTCGCCATCGACGACTTCGGCACCGGCTACAGTTCATTCAAGTACCTGTCGCGCTTCCCCATCCACACGCTGAAAATCGACCAGTCCTTCGTGCAGGATCTCGAACGCGAGGAGAATCTCTCCATCGTCAACGCGATGGTGGCGATGGGGCGAGGCATGAACCTCAACGTCGTCGCCGAAGGCGTGGAGACCGAGGCGCAGCGCGCGCGCCTGGAAAAGATGCAGTGCCCGGAAATCCAGGGTTACTACTGCCGCGGCCCGCTCTCGTCGCAGGATGCCACCGCCCTCATCGCCCAGCACGCACGCGGCTTCGATTCCACGCATCGCGCCGCAGGGTAAACGGTCACATGGGGGGCGCGCACTCGCCCACCGGCAGAACGGTGCCATCCTCGTCCTGGCTTTCGATGCGTACGGGGTAACCCCACAGACGGGCGGCGTGGCGCAGCATCTCCGGCGTGGAGTCGCCGAGCGGGCGACGGTCGTGCATGGTGTGACGTAAGGTCAGCGAACGATCGCCGAAGACGTCGACGGCATACACCTGGATATTGGGTTCGCGGTTACCGAGGTTGTAGTGCTCCGCCAGCTGCCGGCGCACCGCACGGTAACCCGCATCGTCATGAATCGCGGCGACCTCCAGCTGGTCGTCGCGGTCGTCGTCGACCATGGCGAACAGCTTGAAGTCGCGGATCAGCTTCGGCGACAGGTACTGCGCGACGAAACTCTCGTCCTTGAAGTTGCGCATGGCGAAGTCGAGCGACTTCACCCAGTCGCTGCCAGCCAGGTCAGGAAACCAGCGGCGGTCCTCCTCGGTGGGATGTTCGCAGATGCGCCGCAGGTCGCTGAACAGGGCGAAACCCAGCGCGTACGGGTTAAGACCGTTGTAGAAGCGGGCGTGGTAAGGCGGCTGGTACACCACGTTGGTGTGCGACTGCAGGAACTCCATCATGAAGCCGTCGGTGAGGCGGCCTTCCTCATACAGGTGGTTGAGCAGCGTGTAGTGCCAGAAGGTGGCCCAGCCCTCGTTCATCACCTGGGTCTGGCGCTGCGGGTAGAAGTACTGCGCGATCTTCCTCACGATGCGCACGATCTCGCGCTGCCAGGGCTCCAGCCGCGGCGCATGCTTCTCGATGAAATACAGCAGGTTCTCCTGCGGCTCCGCGGGGAAGCGCGCCGCCTGCCTGGCACGTGCATCCTCCTGACGCGACGGCAGGGTGCGCCACAGATCATTGACCTGCGACTGCAGGTAGGCCTCGCGCTCGGCCTGGCGCACCTGCTCCTTGGCCATCGACAGGCGCGCGGGGCGCTTGTAGCGGTCGACACCCAGATTCATCAGGGCGTGGCAGGAATCGAGCAACTCCTCGACCGCTTCCTCGCCGTGGCGCTGTTCGCATGCGGCGATGAAGTTGCGCGCGAATACCAGGTAGTCGAGGATGCCCTCGGCGTCGGTCCAGGTGCGGAACAGATAATTGCCCTTGAAGAAGGAATTGTGGCCGTAGGCGGCGTGTGCGATCACCAGCGCCTGCATCGTCATGGTGTTCTCTTCCATGAGGTAGGCGATGCAGGGGCTGGAATTGATGACGATCTCGTAGGCCAGGCCCATCTGGCCGCGCTTGTAGCTCTTCTGGGTGGACAGAAAATGCTTGCCGTAGGACCAGTGGTGATAGCCGACCGGCATGCCCACCGAGGAATAGGCATCGATCATCTGCTCGGAGGAGATGATCTCGATCTGGTTCGGATAGGTGTCCAGCCCGTAGTGGGCGGCGACGCGGGCGATTTCGCGGTCGTAGGTCTCGATCAGCTCGAAGGTCCACTCCGAACCCTCGGAGATCGGCTGCCGCACCGGGGCCGGCGGGGCGATTGCGCGGTCGGTTTCCATCTCAAGCGGCCTTTTTCTGGAACAGCTCGCGGAACACCGGATAGATGTCTTCCAGCGTGAGGATGCGCTGCATCGCGAAGCGCGGGCTCATCGCCTTCACCTGCGCGTAATGGTGCCACAGGCTCTGCGGTTCCTCGGCCTCGATCTCGACGTAGGCGAAATGCTGCACCAGCGGCAGGATCTTCTGCATCAGGAGTTCACGGCAGCGTGGCGAGTCGTCGTCCCAGTTGTCGCCGTCGGACGCCTGCGCCGTGTAGATGTTCCAGCTGGCGGATGGGTAGCGAGCGAGAATGATCTCGTACATCAGTTCCAGCGCGCTGGAGACCACCGTGCCGCCGGATTCGCGCGAGGCAAAGAACTCCTCCTCGTCGACCTCCTTGGCCACCGTGTGGTGGCGGATGAACACCACGTCGATGCGTTCGTAGTTCTTCGTCAGAAAGAGATACAGCAGCATGAAGAAGCGCTTGGCGATGTTCTTGCGGTTCTCGTCCATCGAGCCCGACACGTCGAGCAGGCAGAACATCACCGCCTGGCTGCTCGGGGTCGGCTGGTCGACGCGGTGGGCGTAGCGCAGGTCCCAGGTGTCGAGGAAGGGCACCGCAGCGATGCGCGCCTTGAGCGCGGCGATCTCCTCCCGCAGCGCGTCGGCCTCGGCGCCGGTCCCCAGTCCCAGCGCCTCCAGTTCGGCGAGCTGGTTCTCGGCGTCGCGCAGGGCCTCGTGCGGGCCGGCACCCATCGCCAGCCGCCGGCCGATGGCCTGCTTCATCGAGCGCACCACGTGCAGGTTGGACGGGTTGCCCTGACTGACGAAGCCGGCGCGCGCCCGCTTCACCTCGGGCACAGCGGCGAGCTGCTTCTTCACCAGGTCCGGCAGGGCGAGATCCTGGAAGAAGTACTCCAAGAACTCTTCCTTCGACAGCTCGAACACGAAGTCGTCCATGCCCTCGCCGTCGGGCGATCCGCCGCTGCCACCTCCGCCGGCCCCGCCCTCGGGGCGGTCGACGCGGTCGCCGCTGACGAATTCGCGATTGCCCGGCAGCACGATGTTGCGCCGCCCGCCGGGACCGTGATGGAAGGTCGGCTCGGACAGATCCTTGGACGGGATCGAGATCTTCTCGCCACGCTCGAGGTCGGCCACCTTGCGCCCGGATACCGCCTCCGCCGCCGCCTTGCGAATCTGCGTCTTGAAGCGGCGCAGAAAGCGCTGGCGGTTGACGGCGCTGCGGTTCTTGCCGGACAGGCGGCGGTCGACGAGCTGGCTCATGGAGGACTCCCGCTCAGGACGCCTTCCTCGCGCGCAGATACCATTCAGCGAGCAGGCGCACCTGCTTGTCGGTATAGCCCTTGGCGACCATGCGCGCAACGAAATCCTGGTGTTTCTTCTGTTCGTCGCTGGATGCCTTGGCGTTGAAGGAAATCACCGGCAGCAGGTCCTCGGTGCTGGAGAACATGCGCTTCTCGATCACCACCCGCAGCTTCTCGTAGCTGGTCCACGCCGGATTCTTGCCGTGGTTCTGCGCGCGGGCGCGCAGCACGAAGTTGACCACCTCGTGGCGGAAGTCCTTCGGGTTGGCAATCCCCGCCGGTTTCTCGATTTTCTCCAGTTCGGTGTTGAGCTGGCCGCGGTCGAGAATCTCGCCGGTGTCGGGATCGCGGTACTCCTGGTCCTGGATCCACATGTCGGCATAGGTCACGTAGCGGTCGAAGATGTTCTGGCCGTACTCCGAGTAGGATTCGAGGTAGGCGGTCTGCAGCTCCTTCTCGATGAACTCGGCGTAGTGCGGCGCGAGGTATTCCTTGAGAAAGGCGACATAGCGCTGTTCGGTTTCCGGCGGCAGCTGTTCCTGCTCGATCTGCTGCTCCAGCACATAGAGCAGATGCACCGGGTTGGCGGCGATTTCGCTGTGGTCGAAGTTGAACACGCGCGACAGGATCTTGAACGCGAAGCGCGTCGAGATGCCGGTCATGCCCTCGTCGACGCCGGCGAAGTCGCGGTATTCCTGGTAGCTTTTCGCCTTGGGGTCGGTGTCCTTGAGGTTTTCGCCGTCGTAGATGCGCATCTTCGAATAGATGCTGGAGTTTTCCGGCTCCTTCAGCCGTGTGAGCACCGAGAAGCGCGCCAGCATCTCCAGCGTGCCCGGCGCGCACGGTGCCTCGGAAAGCGAGCTGTGGTGCAAGAGCTTCTGGTAGATTTTCATCTCCTCCGACACGCGCAGGCAGTACGGCACCTTGACGATGTAGATGCGGTCGAGGAAGGCCTCGTTGTTCTTGTTGTTGCGGAAGGTGGTCCACTCGCTCTCGTTGCTGTGCGCCAGCACCACGCCGTCGAAGGGAATCGCGCCAAAGCCCTCGGTGCCCTTGTAGTTGCCCTCCTGTGTGGCGGTAAGCAGCGGATGCAGCACCTTGATCGGCGCCTTGAACATCTCGACGAACTCCATCAGGCCCTGGTTGGCGAGGCTGAGTCCACCGGAATAGCTGTAGGCATCCGGGTCGTCCTGGGAGAATTTCTCCAGCTTGCGAATATCGACCTTGCCGACCAGCGAGGAGATGTCCTGGTTGTTCTCGTCACCCGGCTCGGTCTTGGAAATGCCCACCTGCCCCAGCACCGACGGCCAGCGCTTGATCACGCGGAACCTGGTGATGTCGCCGTTGTATTCGTGCAGGCGCTTCACCGCCCACGGCGAGAGCACGCGGCCGAGATAGCGGCGCGGGATGCCGTATTGCTGTTCGAGAATGGTGCCGTCCTCGTCGGCCGAGAACAGTGACAGCGGCGAATCGTTCACCGGCGAACCCTTGATCGCGTAGAACGGCGCCTTCTCCATGAGGTGCTTGAGCTTTTCCGCCAGCGAGGACTTGCCGCCGCCGACCGGCCCGAGCAGATAAAGGATCTGTTTCTTTTCCTCCAGACCCTGCGCGGCGTGGCGGAAATACGAGACGATCTGCTCGATCGTGTCCTCCATGCCGTAGAAGTCCCTGAACGCGGGATAGACCTTGATCATCTTGTTGGAAAAGATGCGCGACAGGCGCGAATCCTTGCGGGTGTCGACCAGCTCCGGCTCGCCGATGGCAGCGAGCATGCGCTCGGCGGCGCTGGCGTAGGCCATGCGGTCCGCCTTGCAGATGTCGAGGAATTCCTCGAGCGAGTATTCCTCTTCCTCGCGGCGGTAGCGTTCGATGTACTGGTTGAACAGGCTCATGACGTCCTCCTGGTCGGTGAATCGGTGACCGGCGCGCTGTTGCTCGCGCAACATTCGTGCCTGAATCCTTAACGGTCACAATTCGACGGGGTTGAGGAAAATTAGTGCCGCGGGAAAGAAATTTTTTTGCGCGAAAAATGGAGCGTGGAAAGCCCTTCCTTGCCGGTTGGGGAGGGGCACACTCAAGCGCCGATTCCCGCGCCGCGCCAGCCACGCCCGCTGCCACCGCTCACGATTGGCCGCGCGCCGCTTCCCGCTGCCCCGGCAGGCGCACCGCGAATCGCACCCTGCCGTTCGCCACGCTGGCGCTCACGCTGCCGTCGTGGGCCTCGACAATCGAGCGCACGATGGCAAGGCCGAGGCCCACGCCTTCGACGCCGCTGCGGCGTGCGGGGTCGCCGGTGTAGAAGCGGTCGAACAAGCGTGGCAGTTTTTCCGGCGCGATCTCACCCGGGTTCTCGACGTCGAGCAGGACGTCGCCGTCCTGTTCCAGGTGAACGGTGACGATGGCGTCGTCCGGGCTGTGGCGAATGGCGTTGGAAAGCAGGTTGGACAGCGCGCGGCGCAGCATCAGGCGGTCGCCGGTCACCGTGGCGGCACCGTCGAGCACGAGGCGAATTCCGCGTTCCTCGGCGACGAGTCCGTGGAACTCGATCAGGGTACGCACTTCGTGCGCGAGATCGACGACATCGCGGCGCGGCACGACCTGGCGGTTGTCGGCCTTGGCGAGAAACAGCATGTCCTCGATCATGCGTGCGAGCCGTTCGTATTCTTCCATCGCGGACTGCAATACTTCACGGTAGTCGGCGGCGCTGCGCTCGCGCGTCAACGCGACCTGGGTCTGCGTCATCAGGTTGGAAATCGGCGTGCGCAGTTCATGCGCAAGATCGGCAGAAAACGCGCTCAGCCGGTGGAAGGCGTCTTCCAGGCGATCGAGCATGGCATTGAAGGCGATGGCGAGCACACGGATTTCTGCCGGAAGGGGTGCATGCGGAATGCGCTCGCTGAGTCGTGTGGCGGACAGGCGCGTGGCGAGCCGCGTCATGCGGTCGAGCGGCGCCAGCCCGGCGCGGGTGGCGAGCCAGCCGAGCGCCGCCATGGCGAACATGGCGAGCACGGTGGCGCCGACGACGAGCGCGTGGAAACGGTCGAGGAAATGCTGGTGGTGCGTGACGTCCAGTGCCAGCGCCACGGTGAGCTGCGTCCGACCCGCCGCCACCCGCGTGGCGAAGCCGCGCCAGGTGCGGCCCTGCGCCGTCCAGCTGGCGAGTGCCGCGGGTTCCCGCGGCAGGCCCTGCGGCAGCCCGCGACCGCTGGCATACCAGACGTGGCCAGCGGCGTCGATGAGTGCAACCGCGAGGCTGTGATGGCCGATCAAGGCGTCGTCGATCTGTTCGGGCACGGCGGCGAGCGCGTCGGGACGGTCTGCGCGCGCCAGCAGGTTCTGCACGAGAGCGAGCGTGCCGTCGAGCTCGTGGCGGTCCATCTCGACAAAGTGGGCATCGACCGCGCGCGCGACGATCCAGCCGAGCACCAGCAACACCACGGCGGCGCTCGCCGCGAACAGCAGGCTGATGCGGGTGGTCAACGAGACGGAATTCACCCCGGCGCTTCCAGCACGTAGCCCATGCCGCGCACGGTATGGATGAGTTTCGGCTCGAAACCGTCGTCGATCTTGCCGCGTAGACGGCGTACCGCGACGTCGATGACGTTGGTATCGGAGTCGAAATTCATGTCCCACACCTGGGAGGCGATGAGCGAACGCGGCAGCACCTCGCCCTGACGGCGCATCAGCAGCTCGAGCAGGGCGAATTCCTTGGCGGTCAGATCGATGCGCCCGCCGGCGCGGCTGGCGCGGCGGCGCAGCAGATCGAGTTCCAGATCCGCGACGCGCAGCACGGCGGCGTCGATGCCGGCACGCCCACGCCGGGTGAGACTGCGCACGCGAGCCAGCAGCTCGGCGAAAGCGAAGGGCTTCACCAGGTAGTCGTCAGCGCCGAGCTCCAGACCCTTGACGCGGTCCTCGACGGCATCGCGCGCGGTAAGGAACAGCACCGGCGTGTCCAGCCCGGCGCGACGCACGCCGCCGAGCACCTGCCAGCCGTCGAGGCCGGGCAGCATGACGTCGAGAATGAGCAGGTCGTAGGACTGACTGCGTGCCAGTTCGAGTCCGTCCCAGCCGTCGCGCGTGAGATCGACGACGAAACCCGCCTCGGTGAGGCCCTGTTTCAGGTAATCGCCGGTCTTGATCTCGTCTTCGACGATGAGGATTTTCATGGCGAAAAGCTAGGGAGACCTGTCCATCCTGCCACAAACGGGCGGGCACGTCGCCAGATGACGGAAATGTCATCTTCGCGTCAGGCTCGCGTACCCCGCCGGCCGGCACACTGCAGGCAGTATCGTTCCGGGCCGCGCCATGCCGTCTGTCTCGCTCATTCTTGCCGGGCTCCTGTGCACGCTGTCGTGCATTGGCGGCGTGCGCGCGGACAGCCTGGCCACGGCGCTGGACGCGGCATGGGCACGGCACCCGCAGGGTGCGGCGCTGGCCGCGCGCGGCGACGAGGCGTCGGCGCGCATGGCGTTGGCGGCATCGCTGACCGCGGGGCCGCCCAGCCTTGCTTTCGGCCACCTAGGTGGCGGTTTCGGGCAGGACGGTGGCCGGCGCGAATGGGAAATCGAACTCGCCGCACCGCTGTGGCTGCCGGGCCAGCAGGCTGCGCGCCAGCGCGAGGCCGCCAGCGGCGCAACCGTGCTGGCCGCGACGCACGCGGCGCTGCGTCTGCAACTGGCAGGCGCGGTCCGCGAAGCCGGCTGGGCAGTGGTTGCCGCACGCGCCGCGCTCGACCTGGCGCAACAGCGCGAAGCGTCGGCGCGCGCCCTCGAAGCCGGGGTGCAACGCCGCCATGCCGCAGGCGAACTGGCACGCATCGACGCCAACCAGGCGCGGAGCGAGCGTCTTGCCGCAGAGGCCGAGGTGGCGGATGCCGCGACGGCACTGCGCGGAGTCGAGCACGTCTGGCGCACACTCACCGGCCTGCCGGCGCCGGTCACGATCGACGCCGAACGCGTGGCCGACGCCAGCGGCGAGGACCCCCCGCAACTGGCTGCAGCCATCGCGGCGCTGCACGCGGCACAGGCGCGTGTGCAGGTGAGCCGAGCCAGCCGCCGCGACCCGCCGGAACTTGCGCTGCGGGCGGTGCGCGAGCGTGACGCCGTGGCGGAACCGTGGAGCAGCCAGTGGGGTGTGCAGGTCAGGCTGCCGTTTTCCGCTGGCGCCCAGACGGCGCTCAACAATGCCACCGCACAGGCCGAACTCGCCGAAGCCACGGCGGCGGTGGAACAGGCACGTCTCGCCCACACGCTCGACGTGGCGCGTGCGCGCGCAGAGCTCGATGCGGCGGTGCAGCGCGACGAAGCGGCGGCGCAGCGTCAACGGCTCGCCGCCGAGTCCCTGCAACTGATCGAAAAGTCCTTCGCGCTCGGCGAATCCGATCTTGCGACCCTGCTGCGTCTGCGGGCGGCGGCGCTGGATGCGGACGCCGAGCGTGCGCACCGGCGCGTCGCCCGCACGGCGGCGGTGTCGCGTCTCAACCAGGCACTTGGAGTGCTGCCATGAAGTGCATCCCTGTCTTTCTCCTGGCGGCCTGCGCTGCCTTGCCTGCGTGGGCGGGCGGCGACCCAAGCGACGGCCACACCCACGGCCCCGCCGAAACCGCACCGATCGCACTCGATGCGCCGCGCGCGACGGCGCACTCGGAAGACTTCGAGCTGGTCGTGGTGCCGGCGGCGGGCGAACTGCGGCTGTATCTGGACCGCTACGACACCAACGCACCGGTCACCGGCGCGCGCGTCGAAGTTGAAAGCGCTGCCTTGCGGGCGGCTGCGCGCGAGGTTGAGCCGGGCGTCTACTCGGTACCGGGCGAGGCGTTCATTGCACCGGGCCAACACCCGCTCAGCGTCACCGTCGAGACTGACACCACCGCCGACCTGCTCGCCGCCACGCTGGAAATCGCCGCCGCAGTGCCGGTCGTCAAGGTGGCGGCTTTCCCACAGTGGGTGCCCTGGGCCGGTGCCGGCGGATTGCTGGCCGGTGCCGCGATCGTGGCGTTGCGCAGGCGGCGGCGGGGGAGCACGGCATGAATGACGCGACCCGTTTTACCCTTTCCATTGCCGCGCTGCTTTTCGGCGTGTGGAGCGCGCCGGTCGACGCGCACGGCGGCGAGGACCATTCCCACGACATCGCGCCGCCCGAAGTCGCACGGGAATTTGATCCCCGCGCCCCGGAAGTTGCCAGGGCCCGCCGCATGCCGGACGGCAGCCTGTTTGTGCCAAAAGCCGCGCAGCGCGCCATCGGCGTGCGTCACCTCATCGCGGAGGTCCGCGACATGCCGCTGAGCGTACAACTGAATGGCCGTGTGATCGCCAATCCGGCCAGCGGCGGGCGCGTGCAGGCCCTGCAGCCGGGGCGCATCGCCCCCGGACCCGGCGGCCTGCCGCTGCCGGGGCAGCGCGTCGCGCGTGGACAGGTGCTCGCCCTGCTGCATCCGGCCACGAGCAGCATCGAGCGCGGCAACCAGCAGGACCGGCTGGCGGAACTGGAGGCGGAACTGGCGATCGCCGAACGCCGCCACGCGCGCTATCTGCAACTCGAAGGCGTGGTGCCACAGAAAGATGTCGACGCCGCGCGCGACGAGCGTGACGCCCTGCGCAAGCGTCGCGCCGCGGTCGCCGCGAGTCTGGGCACGGCGGAAGCCCTGCGCGCCCCCGTGTCCGGTGTCATCGGCGCGACACATGTGATGGCGGGACAGGTGGTGGACGCACGCGAGATCCTGTTCGAGATCGTCGACCCGGCCCGGCTCGCGGTTGAAGCGCTTGCCTATGACGCGGCGCTGGCCGCCACCATCCGCAGCGCCAGCGCAACGCTGCCCGGTGCCGAGACCCTGCCGCTCACGTTTCTGGGCGGTGCACGCGTGCTGCGCGAACAGGCGTTGCCGCTGTTGTTCCGCATCGACGTCCCCGATGCACCGGTGGCGGTGGGCGAGCCGCTCACCGTCATCGCGCAGACACGCACCACGCAACGTGGCGTCGCACTGCCCGCCGCCGCGTTGGTAAAGAACGGCACCGGTGCCGGCGCGGTGTGGATACGCGACGGCGCGGAGCGTTTCATCCTGCGCGCAGTGGAGGCCCAAGCCCTTGACGCCGCGACCGTCGTTGTATCGGCCGGCCTGGCCGCCGGCGAACGTGTCGTAACCGCGGGTGCAAGCCTGCTGTCACAGATACGCTGAGCACGCCCATGTTCGCATCCGTCGTCCGCGCCAGCCTGCAGCAACGCCTGCTCGTCCTCGGCGCGTCGCTCGTGCTGATGGTATGGGGCATGCTGACATTGCGGCAGATGCCGGTCGACGTGCTCCCCGACCTCAACAAGCCGACGGTGACGCTGCTGACCGAGGCTGGCGGCATGGCACCGGAGGAAGTCGAGCAGCTCGTCACCTTCCCCATCGAGACCGCGATGAACGGCATGCCCGGCGTGACGCGGGTGCGTTCGGTGTCGGGGATCGGCCTGTCCGTGGTCTACGCGGAATTCGACTGGGGCACGGACATCTACCGCAACCGCCAGCAGGTTGCCGAACGGCTCAACCTGGTGCGCGAGCAGCTGCCTCCCGGCATCGTGCCGCAGGTCGGACCGATCGCCTCCATCATGGGCGAGATCCTGCTTATCGCCCTGCCCGCCGACCCCGCGCGTGCAAGTCCGATGCAGGTACGCGACTACGCGGACTGGGTGGTGCGGCCGCGTCTGCTCACCGTGCCGGGAGTGGCTCAGGTCGTCGCCATCGGCGGCGAGGTGCGCCAGTACCGTGTCGAGCCCGACCCGGTGCGCCTGCAGGCGTTGGGTATTTCGCTCGCCCGGCTGGAAGAGGCGCTGCGCGATTTCGGCAGCAACACCAGCGGCGGCGTGCTCGAAGCACAGGGGCGCGACTATCTGATCCGCCACATCGGTCGCACCCAGCGTATCGAGGATCTGGAGAATCTTGTCGTCGCCCTCAACGACAGCCAGCCGATACTGCTGAAACAGGTTGCCGGCGTGAGGCTGGCGCCCGCCGTCAAACGCGGCGATGGCGGCTACAACGGCAAGCCCGCGGTAATCCTGTCGGTGCAGAAGCAGCCCGGCGCCGACAGCGTCGCGCTCACCGCTGCGATCGAAGACGCGCTTGCGGGCCTCGCGTCGGCGCGGCCCGCCGGCATCGAAGCGCCGCACTTCGTGTTCCGTCAGGCCGACTTCATCGAACGCGCGGTCGGCAACGTCGAGGACGCGTTGCGTGACGCCGCCTTCCTCGTCGCGGTGGTGCTGTTCCTGTTCCTGCTCAAGGTGCGCACCACCGTCATCGCGCTGACCGCGATCCCGGTTTCGCTGCTGGCCACGGTGCTGGTGTTCGCCTACTTCGATCTCTCCATCAACACCATGACGCTTGGCGGACTCGCCATCGCCATTGGCGAACTGGTCGACGACGCCGTGGTCGGCGTCGAAAACGTCATGCGCCGCCTGCATCTCAACCGTGCCGCCGCCACCCCGCGCCCCGCGCTCGAGGTGATCGCGCACGCCACGCTGGAAGTGCGCTCCGCCATCCTGTACGCCACCCTTATCGTCGTCCTGGTCTTCGTGCCGCTGTTCGCGCTGCCCGGTATCGAAGGACGCCTGTTCACCCCGCTGGGCATCGCCTACATTGTCTCGATTCTCGCCAGCATGGTGGTGGCCGTCACGCTGACCCCGGTTCTTTCCTATCTCCTTCTCGCAAGGAACCCGCACACTCCCAGCCGCCTTCTCTCCTCATTCCTCCGTTCTCCGTCGTCGGAAACCCCCAGCCCGCTCGTCGCCTGGCTCAAGCGCGTGGATACGCATGTACTCGACTGGTCCTTTGCCCATGCACGAACGCTGCTCGTGGCGGCGCTCGCGCTGGTGGCACTGGCCGCGGCGAGCGCAGCCCTGCTGCCGCGCAGCTTCCTGCCGCCGTTCAACGAAGGCACGCTCACCATCAACGTGCTGCTCGACCCCGGCACCGCGCTGGCGGAGTCGAACCGAATCGGCGCACTGGCCGAAACCCTCATCGCCCAGGTGCCCGAGGTGACGCAAGCGGGCCGGCGCAGCGGACGCGCCGAGCTGGATGACCACGCGGAAGGTACGCATTACACCGAAATCGACGTCGATCTGCGCCCCTCCGCACGCAGCCGCGATGCCGTCATCGCGGACCTGCGCGCACGCCTTGGCGTCCTGCCGGCAACGATCAACATCGGCCAGCCCATCTCGCACCGGCTCGACCATCTGCTTTCCGGCGTGCGCGCGCAGATCGCGCTCAAGATCTACGGCGACGATCTCGACACCCTGCGCGGGCTGGCCGACGGCCTGCGCGAGCGTCTGGCCGGCATTGCCGGCATCACCGACCTGCAGGTCGAAAAGCAGGTGCGGGTGCCGCAGGTGAAGGTGCACGTGGATTACACCGCCGCCGCACGCTACGGCGTCACGCCCGGAGAGCTGCTGCGCACGCTCGAGCGCCTGGTCGGCGGTACGCACGTCACCCAGATCGTCGACGGCAGCCGCCGCTACGATCTTGTCGTGCGCCTGCCGGACAGCGGCCGCGGCATGCAGGCGCTGCACGAATTGCTGGTCGAGACACCCGGCGGCCGCGTGCCGCTGGCGCAGCTTGCGCGCATCGAGGACAGCGAGGGCCCCAACCAGATCGGTCGCGAGAACGTGCGCCGCCGCATTGTGGTGTCGGCCAATGCGAGCGGGCGCGCCCTGTCGGACGTGGTCGCCGATATCCGTACCGAGCTGGCGGCGCAGCCCGTGCCGGAAGGCTACTTCACCGCCCTCGAAGGCCAGTTCCAGGCGCAGGAAGCGGCCGTCCGCCGCATCGCGCTGCTCGCCGCCGCATCGCTTGCGATGGTCTTCCTCGTGCTCTACGGCCGTTACCGCTCCACCGTGCTCGCGCTCATCGTCATGGGCAACATCCCGCTCGCCCTCGTCGGCAGCGTCGCCGCCCTGTGGATCGCCGGTCAGCCGCTGTCGGTCGCCGCCCTCGTCGGCTTCATTACGCTCACCGGCATCGCCACGCGCAACGGCATTCTCAAGATCAGCCACTACATCAACCTGTGCGCCTTCGAAGGCGAAACTTTCGGCAAGCCGATGATCGTGCGTGGCTCGCTCGAACGGCTCACCCCCGTACTGATGACCGCGCTCGTCACCGCCATCGCGCTCGTTCCGCTCCTGCTGTCCGCCGACGCACCCGGCAAGGAAATTCTCTATCCCGTCGCCGTCGTCATCTTCGGCGGCCTCGTCAGCGCCACGCTGCTCGACACCGTGCTCACCCCTGCGCTGTTCTGGCGGTTCGGCGAAAAGCCGCTGGCCCGCCTGCTGCAGGAACCAGGCCGTGAGAGTTTTTGATCCCCTCGTTGATAAGGAGCGAACCATGTACCGTCTCGTCCACACCCTCCCGCTCGTTCTGCTGCTCGCCGCCGGTCCGCTGCATGCGCACCAGGATCATCTCGTGCCGCAGCACGGCGGCGTCACCGCCGAAGCCGGTTATTTCCAGATCGAAGCCGTCACCCAGGGCGCGCGCATCATCCTGCATCTCAGCGACCACGGCGCTCCTGTCGCCGCCGCGGGCGCCAGCGGCAAGCTCACCCTGCTGTCCAACGGCAAGAAGAGCGAAGCCGCTCTTGCCGCCAGCGGTCCGCACAGCCTCGCCGCCAGTTTTGCCGCCCGCCCCGCGCCCGGCGCCAAGGCCATTGCCACCATCGACATCCCCGGCAAGGGCGTGGGCAACGTGCGCTTCGTGCTGAAGTAGCGCCAAAGCCCCCACACCTGCCAGAGGTTCCGCCCGGAGAGGTCGAGCCGGGCGCCGATGAGCGACATGCAGTGGATAATGACGCGGCGCGACCGCAGCACAATCATCGGCGCTGCCCGGCTGCGGCAGTCGCGCGCATTCGACATTCCTGCCGCCCTTGGCTAGAGTGATTGATCCCGCTCATGTCCGAAGGAGGTTATGCTCATGGATCAGAAGAAGCTCACCACCGTCGCCGGCTGTCCGGTCGTCGACAACCAGAACGTGATGACCGCCGGCGCGCGCGGACCGCAACTCTTGCAGGACGTCTGGTTCCTGGAGAAGCTCGCCCACTTCGACCGCGAAGTCATTCCCGAGCGCCGCATGCACGCGAAAGGGTCCGGTGCCTACGGCACGTTCACCGTCACCCACGACATCACCCGCTACACCCGCGCCAGACTTTTCTCGGCGATCGGCAAGAAGACCGATCTGTTCGTGCGTTTCTCGACCGTCGCCGGAGAACGCGGCGCGGCCGACGCCGAGCGCGACATCCGCGGCTTCGCGGTCAAGTTCTATACCGAGGAAGGCAACTGGGACCTGGCCGGCAACAACACGCCCGTGTTCTTCCTGCGCGACCCGCTGAAGTTCCCCGACCTCAACCACGCGGTCAAGCGCGATCCGCGCACCAACCTGCGCAGCGCGCGCAACAACTGGGATTTCTGGACGCTGCTGCCGGAAGCCCTGCACCAGGTCACCGTCGTCATGTCCGACCGCGGTATTCCGGCGAGTTACCGCCATATGCATGGCTTCGGCTCGCACACCTTCAGCCTGATCAACGCGCAGAACGAACGCTTCTGGGTCAAGTTCCATTTCAAGTCCCAGCAGGGCATCAAGAACTGGACCGACGCCGAGGCCGAGGCCGCCGTCGGCAAGTGCCGCGAAACCCACCAACGCGATCTGTATGAGGCAATCGAGCGCGGCGATTTCCCGAAGTGGACGCTGTACGTGCAGGTCATGCCGGAACTCGATGCCGAAAAGCTGTCCTACCATCCGTTCGACCTGACCAAGGTCTGGCCGCACAAGGACTACCCGCCGATCGAAGTCGGCGTGCTGGAACTGAACCGCAACCCCGCCAACTATTTCGCCGAAGTCGAGCAGGCCGCCTTCAACCCGGCCAATGTCGTGCCGGGTATCGGTTTTTCGCCCGACAAGATGCTGCAGGGCCGCCTGTTTTCCTATGGCGACGCGCAACGCTATCGGCTCGGCGTCAACCACGGCCTGATCCCGGTCAACGCCGCGCGCTGCCCGGCGCACAGCTACCACCGCGACGGCACCATGCGCGTCGACGGCAACTTCGGCAGCACCCTGGGCTACGAGCCGAATGGCTACGGGGAATGGCAGGAACAGCCGGATTATCGCGAACCGCCGCTGAAAATAGACGGCGCCGCGGACCACTGGAACTTCCGCGAAGACGACGACGATTACTACAGCCAGCCGCGCGCCCTGTTCCGCCTGATGACCCCGGCACAGCAACAGGTGCTGTTCGACAATACCGCGCGTGCCATGGGCGATGCGCCGGACGAGATCAAGCGCCGCCACATCGCCAACTGCACGAAGTGCGATCCCGCCTATGGCGCGGGTGTTGCCAAGGCGCTCGGTCTGCCGGCCTGAACGAGTGCGGCGGGGCGGGATTCGGGCTGCGTTGTGAAAAATATTATTGCCGACCGCGGGCTTGGCCGCTATACTCTTGAGCTCTTCAAATTTTCAACCTGTTTAAGGAATTGCCATGAAAGCCGGCATTCATCCCGATTACAAAGACGTTGCCGTGACCTGCTCCTGCGGCAGTGCGTTCGTCACCCGCTCCACGCTGGGCAAGGACAAACTGCATATCGAAGTCTGCGCCGCGTGTCATCCGTTCTACACCGGCAAGCAAAAGATCGTCGATACCGCCGGCCGCGTCGAGAAGTTCCGTCAGCGCTACGGCATGAAGTGAGCAGTTCTGCCTGACCACGAAAAGCGGCTTCGGCCGCTTTTTGCTTTTCTGCTTGCTTTTTCGCGATTCTGCAACAGTGCCGCAACGGTATGATTCCAGCTTCATTCACTCCACGGAAATAAACGACGTGTATCCGAAGACGCTTCGCCGTATCGCGTTCGCCGCGGCCGGCGCGCTGGCGCTAAGCCATTGCGCGCAGAACCCGGTCACGGGCGACAAGGATTTCGTGCTGATGTCCGAGGCGCAGGAAATCCAGATGGGTCTGCAGGCCCACAAGGACGTGCTGAAGGAATATCCGGCGCTGGAGAACGTCGCGTTGCAGGCCTACGTGACCGAAGTGGGCCTGCGCCTGGCGCAGCAGAGCCATCGGCCGCAGCTGAAATGGCATTTCACGGTGGTGGACAGCCCGGACGTCAACGCCTTTGCGCTGCCCGGTGGCTACGTCTACATCACACGAGGCATCATGGCCTACCTGAATTCGGAAGCCGAGCTCGCTGGGGTGATCGGCCACGAGATCGGCCACGTGACCGCGCGTCACGGTGTGCGTCAGCAAAGCGCACAGACCGCGGCGGGTCTGGGGGCGGTGCTCGGTTCGGTGCTGGTGCCGGGACTGGGCAACCGGGCCGGTGCAAACCTGCTGCAGACGCTGGCGCAGGCGTGGACGGCTGGCTATGGGCGCGATCACGAACTGGAGTCCGACCGCCTCGGCGCGCAGTATCTCGCGCGATCGGGTTATGCGCCGCGGGCAATGATCGACGTCATCGGCGTGCTGAAAAACCAGGAGGTGTTTGCGGCGGAACAGGCGAAGCGCGAGGAGCGCCAGCCGCGCAGCTATCACGGCACCTTCGACACCCACCCGAGTAACGACGTCCGCCTGAAGCAGGTAGTGGGCGAGGCGGACAAGTACGTGGTGGTGGCGCCGCGCGAGGGCCGGAACGAATACCTGCAGCAACTGGCAGGCGTGGTGTTCGGCGACAGCCCGGAACAGGGGCTGATCCGCAACAATCAACTGCTGCACCCGGCGCTTGGCCTCGCCATGCAGTTTCCGCCCGGCTGGCGGGTGGACAACCGGCCCGACCGGGTCGTCGCGCTGAGCCCGAAGGGCGATGCGCTGGTGGAGCTGCGGCCGGGCCCGCGCAACGACCGACCACTGGAAACCCTGCAGAAGGGCCTCAAGCTCGACGCCGGCACGCGCTACGATACCGGCCGCTTGAGTGGCCACCCGGCGGCGTTCGCTGCGGGGGCGCAGCAGGGGAAGCCTGTCCTCGTCGCCGCCGTGGTTTTCAAGGACACCCAATATCTCGTCGCCGCCATGGCGCGCGACAAGTCCGTATACGACCGCGAACGGGTCAGGTTGCGCAACGCGCTCAACAGCTTCCGCGCGCTGACCGCGGCAGAAGCGAATGAAGCGAGGCCATATCGACTGCGGCTCGTCACGGCGCAGCCTGGCACGACCATGGCCGGGCTGGCGCGGCAGTCGCCGCTGGGCGCTACGGCCGAGAGCCAGTTGCGCCTGATGAATGCCCTGTACCCCGGCGGCGAGCCGCAAGCGGGACAGCTCATGAAAATTGTCCAATGAGTGCGCTGTGCTGATGTTCACCAGGCTTTCCCCGGCGCACGCCGGCCTGCTGCTGCTGTGTGCGGCCTGGGTCGTGCCGGGACTGACCGGCCACGCACCGTGGAAAGGCGGCGACGGCGATCACTTCGTGACGCTGTGGCTGTGGCTGCAACAGGGCGTGGCGCTCGGCGATGCGCCGCCGCTGTATTTCTGGACGGCTGCGGCCACGGCCTGGCTCACTTCGCCTTTTCTTGCCCTCGCCGACGGCGCGCGTCTCGCCTCGGGCGTGTTCGTTGCTCTGGCCCTGTGGTTCACCGCACGGGCGGCGCAGGCGCTGTACGGCGCCGAACACCGCTGGGCCGCCACGCTGGTGCTGATGGGCAGCGTCGGCCTTCTGGTGCGCGGGCACGAACTCAACGCACACACTGCACAGCTCGCTGCCGCGGCCATCATGCTGGACGGCATCGCGCGCCTGCCGCAGGGACGCCGCGGCGGCGAACTCCTCACGCTGGGCGCAGTCTTGCTGCTGCTGGCCGGCGGCACCGCCGAGGCCGCGCTGTTTCTGGCCCTGGCCGCGGCGCTGGCGGTACGGGTCGCGACGCACCGCACCCCGCTCGCGCACCGCGCACTGGCATGGAGCCTCGCCGGCACGCTGGTTTTTGCAGCAGCTTGGATTGCCTGGCTCGGTGCGCGGCAGGCCACGTTGTCCACCGCGCTCGGCCTGGATCGCTGGATCGATTTCACGAACCTGCGGCCCCTGTATTACCCCGGCATCCTCGGCTGGTTCGCATGGCCGGCCTGGCCATTCGCAGCGTGGGCGTTGTATCGCGGGCGCCGCGGGTGGCGCACGGCCGCGATCGCGCTACCCGCGCTGGCGTTCGCCGGCCTGCTGGCGCTTTATGCGTTCATGGCGCACCCAGGAGAGGAACGCGGCCTCGTCCTGCTCCTGCCGCTCAGCCTGCTCGGGGCGGCCGGCGTGCTCACTCTGCGCCGCGGCGCGGCGAACGCTATGCTGTGGTTCGCGGTGATGTTGTTCGGCTTCATCGCGCTGCTGTTCTGGGCTTACTGGAGCGCGCACGATCTGGGCGTGCCGGCGCGACTGGCGCGCCGGCTGCTCCGCTTCGGCGTGCCCGATGTCGGCACGCTGCGGCCGTGGGCGCCGGTGCTGGGGGCGCTCCTCACGCTTGCATGGATCGGGCTTCTGACTCGGGTGCAACGCTCGCCTTTGCGCCCCGCGCTGGTGTGGGCGGCCGGCATGACTTTCATCTGGACCCTGCTGCTGGCGCTGTTTCTCGCGCCGCTCGACCGTCGCCTGTCGTACGTGAGCGTCGCGGAAGAATTGGCTGCCCGCGTGCCCCCCGGCGCCTGCGTCCAGACCTACGACGTGCGTCGCACGCAGCGTCTGCTGCTTGCGTACCACAGCGGGCGCACGCTGGCACCGGCCGATCTCGACTGCGGCTGGCTGCTGCTGGAAACCCGCACCCGCGGCATCGAGCCGCGCGTGCCGGATACCTGGGTCAAGCAATGGGACGGCGCGCGCCCCGGCGAGCGCACCGACCGCTTCCACCTCTATGTGCGCCGCTGAGCGTGTTGCCGCGGTGATCCTCGCCGGCGGCCAGGGGCGCCGCATGGGCGGTGCCGACAAGGGGCTGATGGAATACCGTGAGCGCCCGCTGATCGAGTGGGTGCTCGATGCCCTGGCACCGCAGGTCGAGGAAATCCTCATCAGCGCCAACCGCAACCTCGATCGCTACGCGCGCTATGGCCGGCGTGTGTTGCCCGATACCTTGCCCGATTTTCCCGGTCCTTTGGCCGGCGTGCTCGCTGCGCTCGATGCGGTGGCGGCCGGGTGGCTGCTGGCGGTGCCGTGCGATACGCCCCACCTTCCCGCCGATCTCGCGCTGCGCCTGCTCGACGCGGCGCAACGCGAGGGGGTGCCGCTCGCGGTTGCGGAAGACCCGGAGCGGACGCACCCTAGCTGCTTCGTCGTACGCACCGATCAACGGGCGGATCTGGCCACGTTCCTCGAACGCGGCGAGCGCGCGGTGCGGCGCTGGCAGGCTGGTCTGGCTTCGGTGAACGTGTGTTTCGACGCGGCGGCGTTCGCCAACCTCAATCGGCCCGCCGACCTTCGCGCCTAGCCCGGGTATTTCACCAGCCCTCCACTGAGTGCTTGTCCTGGGCGCTCCATGGTCGTTCAGATAGATCCTCGTAGCCATGACAGGCCATACAGACGCCGGGCAATCAAGTTGCGCAGCGGATGCCGGATGCGTTCCGGATCGCTTGTCAGCACGCGAATTCTTTGATGGGAGTTTCCGGCTTCCTGGCCGGTTCCGCGCATCCGCCCGCGTCGTCGGGCCGCGGGCCGGTCAGCACCGGCCAGAAACGGAACAGGAAGAGTACCCAGGCCGCCATCCAGCCCAGCGCCGAAATACCCAGGAATAGGTGATTCATCCCGACCCAGGTGAGGATCGAGGAGAGCACCCGGACCAGGGTGGCCACCACGATCAGGCCGGCGGCGAGAGGAATCCAACGCCGTCGGTCAAGCCAATAGCCGGCGTGGATGCGTCCAGCCACGACCATGACCACGAAGATCGCCAGGCTCATGGCGCCAGTCAGCAGCAGATGGCGGCCGGCCGAAACCATCGGCCAGCCGGCCAAAATCGCCGCGCCGATCAGTCCGTACCCCAAAGCCATCAGCCAGTAGACCACATACGGCAAGAAAACCCAGCGGTTGAGCAGATACCGGCCGATGTGCCAGTCGTTGAGCAAGTTGAACAGCGCCGCCATCGCGGCCAGGGCCAGCCAGCCGGTGACCGGATTGCCCGGTGCCAGATATTCCGCTGCGGTGAACAGGCCGATGGCGAAGGTGGCCAGATTGCGGCGCGGCGGCCGGGCCCGGTAGTCGACACCGGTGACGCCCTCCACGTCCAGCATGCCGTTGATCAGACGCATGGAAATGCGGCTCATGGCGAGCACGATCAGGATCATCAGCACGCCCGCGGCGACGTGCAGCCAGGTCAGAGGGTCGGCGAAATACACGCCGGCCTGGGCGGCGGCCAGCGCCGCGAGGGCGAACAGAAGGGACAGGTGCGGCCGGCCCGGATCGCGCCAGACGGGCGGCGCGAACAGGCTCAGCAGCCAGGCTGTGAAAGCGAGGTTGAGCGCCGCCGCCGGCCAGATTCCGAGGCTGCCGGACAGCCAGTAGGCCGCCCGCCCGGCCAGCCAGAGCAGGGTGAGTCCGAGCAACCGGCGCCGGTCGACGATGGCGCAGCCGGTGAATTCCGGCACGGCGGTGAGCAGGAAGCCCGCCACCGAGGCCATCGCTAAACCGTACAGCAGTTCGTGGGCGTGCCATGCCACCGGCCCGCCCGGCACGCCGGGCATAGGCAGGCCGCCCGCCAGCATGGCCGTCCAGGCCGCCAGCAGCAGCACGGCGTAGACCGCCGTCGCCAGGTAGAACGGCCGGAAGCCGCACAGAAACAGCGGATGCGCGGCCAGCCGGGCGAACGCGTCGCGGCTCATGGCCTGTCCTTCGCCCGTCCGGCGGCGGCCGAGGCCAGCGCCACGACCGAGCCGCCAGCCTGCTGCCCGGGCAGGCCGAAGCCGGCGCGCACCGCCGGCTCGTCCATGAACGCCGCCGTGGTGCGGTAGATCCAGCCATCGTCACGTTGCCCGCGCGGACGGTCCAGTCGGTATTCGCCGACGATGCGGCCGGGCGCCGGCGCCATCATCAGGATGCGGTCGGACAGGCGCACGGCCTCCATCAGGTCGTGGGTGATGGTCAGCAGGCTGGCCCGGCGGGCGGCGATCTCGCCGAGCAGTAGCGCGTACAGCTCCGCCTTCAGGCCGACGTCGAGGGCCGAGAAGGGCTCGTCCAGCAGCAGCAGGTCCGGTTCCAGCACGAACGCCCGCGCCAGCGCGACCCGGCTCTGCATACCGCCGGAAAGCTGGTGGGGAAACTTGTCCAGGTCGGCGTTGGCCAGCCCCAGGCGCAGGCCCATCGTGGCCGCGCGGCGCTCCCGTTCGCGCCGCGCGACGCCCACCGCCTTGAGGCCCAGGGCGATATTGTCCAGCGCGGTCTGCCACGGCAGCAGGCGGGGCTGCTGGAAGACGCAGGCCGGACGGGCGTAGCCGTTGTCGATGCGGCCCGCACTGGGCCGCTCCAGTCCGGCGATCAGGTTCAGCAGAGTGGTCTTGCCGCAGCCGGAGGGGCCGACCAGAGCCACCGATTCGCCGGCCGGAAGTTCGAGATCGATGTCCGCGAGCACGTCCGCGAGGCCGAAGCGATGGCCGAGGCCTGTGACCCGCAGCGTCATAGCGCCGTCCTCCAGTTTTCCACCTCGCGTTTGATCGGCTCCAACACCAGGTATTCCGCCGTCAGCAGCAGACCCACGACGGCGGCAATCCAGGCCATTGAGGCGGCGGTGTCGAGATGCGCGCGCGACACCGCCAGCGCTGCGCCGACGCCGTCCGGCGTGGCCAGCAGCTCGGCCATTACCACGATCTTCCAGGACATGCCCAGGGCGGCGATCCAGGCTGGAAACAGGTAGGAGACGACGTGCGGCAGATAGACGTCGGAGAGCGTCATGCGCAGCGGCAGACGGTAGGCATGGGCCACGTCCTTCAGTTGGCCGTCGAGCGTGCGTGCGCCCTGCAATGCGCCGACGAAGATGATGGGAAAGCAGGCGATGAATACGGTGAACACCGGCGTAGCGTCGCCCGTGCCGAACCATAGCAGGGCCAGCACCAGCCAGGCGATGGGCGGCATGCCCACCAGCACGGTGACGATGGGGCGCGACATCACCGACGCGGTCACCGACAGACCGGCCAGGAGTCCGAGTACGCTGCCGGCGGCCAGCGACAGAGCGAAGCCGGTCAGCGCGCGCTTCGCCGTGACGGCCAGCTCGGGCCAGGCGGCGCCCGCGTCGACGAGGGCGCCGAGCTGCACAAAGGTCGCCAGCGGCCCCGGCAGCACCAGATCGCCGTAGATCTGGCTGCCCCAGTCCCACAGTGCCAGGAACATGAACAGGCTGGCCAGCGCGCCCCAGCCGCTCCACAGGTAGGCGGGGATGCCGGCGAACCAGGCGCGCAGCAGGTTCATGGCCTGCCGCCCGCGGCGGGGGCGTAATAAAACCCGTCGTCCGGCAGCTTGCCGCCCAGCAGCGCCGGCTGTTTCGCATGCAGCCGCCGGAAGAAGGTGTCCAGTTCCGGCCGCGCCTCGGCGGCGGAGACGAAGCGCATCTGACTGACGGCCACGGAATCGGCCACTGCCTCGGGCGTCAGCATATCGACGCGTTTGGCGACCAGCTTGCCGCACTCGTTCGCATGCGTCTGGCACCAGGTCAGCGAGGCGGCGTAGGCGGCCTGGAAGCGCGCCACCAGGTGCGCGTCCGTCCGCGCGCGGCCCAGTGCGGCGATGCCCGCCTGCGGCAGGCGCGCCTCGGTCTTGAACACGCGACCCCATTCCTTCTGCAGGTCCACGCTGCGATACAGCTCCGGCGCGACGAGGCTGACCGGGAAGGAGCGGGTTTTGCGCAGAGCCGTGGAGACCGCCGGTTCCGCCAGCAAAGCGTGATCGACGCGGCGCATCACCAGGAGCTGCATCGCGTCCAGCGGGCTGGCGACGTAGCGCAGCTTGAAGTCGCGGCGCGGGTCGATGCCCTGCGCTTCCGCCAGCAGGCCGAAGACGATGTCCGGCATGTCGGCGCGGAAGGGCAGGGCGATCTCCTTGCCCTTGAAACCCGCCAAGGTCTTCAAGGTCGGGTCGCGCGAGACCATCCACAGCACGCCCCAGGTGGAGACGTTGAGGAGGCTCAGCCTGACGCCCCGGTTGTACAGGTTGGCGGCCACGTTGGTGGGCATGGCGATGAAGTCCGCCTTGCCTTCCAGCGCGAGCACCCGCAACTGGTCCGGGTCTTTCCAGGCCACGAACTCGACCTGGTCGGCGACGTCCTTCAGCGCCCCACTCTCGACCATGTGGATGAGCGGGTTGGAGACCGAGGCGTAGGGCCCGGCCAGGACGAGTTTGGGCAGCTTCGCGGCCTGGGCGGCGCCGGCCAGCAGCAGAAACGCAAGGACGATCGCGACATGCAGCAGGCCGGATATGCCCGCGCCCCCGTTTGCGGGGGCGGGGCGCGCGGCGGCGCGGGAGAGGGCGCCGTTCGCTGTCGAGCCGATACGCATCAGAAATGTCCTTTCAGGATGAGTGTCAGGCTGCGTCCCGGCGCCTGGATTTCCCTGCCGGAAATGCCGTCCGCCAGGTGGTCATGGTAGCCCTTGTCGAAGAGGTTGGTCAGCGCGGCGTCCAGGTCCAGGCCGGCCAGCGCGCCGACCTTGCCGAAGCCCCAGCCGGCGAACAGGTCGGCGGTGGCGTAGCCGGGCGTGGCGTTTTCCGTGCCGTTGCTGAACTTGACGGCGATGCGGTCCTGCTTCGCCACACCGCGCGCCTGGGCGCGCCAGCGCAGGCCGCGTTCTACCGGCCGGCCGAAGCCCAGGCGCAGTTCGGGGGCCGGCGTCTGGTAGAGCGGCTCGTCGTCCTGCTCGTTCTCGCCGCGCAGCCAGGTGAAGGCCGCGTCGAGTACGTGGCCGCCCACGGGCAGGCTGGCGCCGCCCTCGACGCCGTAGATCACCACTTTGTCGAGGTTTTCGGTCAGCTTGATCGGCAGGCCGGTGCCCGGATGCGTCGTTCCCGTGATGCGCCCGGCGATGAAGTCCTTGACCGTGGTGTGGAAGACCGCCGTGCGGTATTCGAGCCGGCCCGAACGGCCCTTGGCGCCCAGCTCGAACGAGGTGGAGAACTCCGGCTCCAGTTGCGGATTGCCCACCACGTAATAGCCGTCGCCGCGCGCCGAATCCTCGAAGCGCTCGCGCATGTCCGCCGCCCGGTAAGCCTGGCCGATGTTCACGTAGGGCTTGAAGGCGTCGGACAGGTCGTAGAGGCCGCCGACGGACCAGGAGACGGTGTTGTCGGTGTGCTGCAGGCCGGTGGTCTGGGCCGCGGGGCCGCTGCCTTTCTGGCGGGCGTCGCCGCTGATCCGGTCGTAACGCACACCGGCCAGAATCTGCATCGCGCCCAGGCTGAATTCGTCCTGCGCGAACAGGCCGGCGGAGGTCATCTCGCCGTCCGAGAACGGATCGTTGCGCACGTTGTTGTTGAAGGCCGGCGCGTTGGTGTCCATGTAGCGCTCGGGGTCGCCGGTCATCTTCCAGGCGTCGAGACCGAGGGTCAGGATGTGCGCGTCGGCCGGGGCCGAGACGTAGGACGCGCGCACGCCGGTCGTGGTGAAGGTCACGTCGTTGCGCACGTAGTCGCGCCCCAGATTGGCTGTCCAGGCGCGAATCTGCCGGAACACCTCCTGCCGGTACAGCTCGGCGGACGCCCGCCCGCCGCCCAGATTGCCCTCGATGCCGATTTCGTACAGCTCACGCGATTGCTCCGGCGAATGCAGCGTCACCGTGCCGAGCAGCGGCGGAATGCCCGCCCCGCCCGGGTGGCCGCCGGTGCGCGCCGAACCGGGATACCAGACGTCGCGGTCGGCATGGCGCTGCAGATTCAGTTTCAGTTCCACGCCGCCCAGCCGGTGGCGCGTCTTCAATAGCAGCGAGTCGGATGCGTAGCCGGTGTGGTCCACCATGCCGTCCGGCGCATCGTAATCGTCGACGTGACGGCCGGCGGCCCCCAGCACCAGGGCGTGATCCGCGTTGCCGTAGCGCCCGAGCAGCGCGCCGTTGAAGCCCGCGTCCGCGCTCGACAGGCCCAGGCTGAAACGGCCGTCCCAGCCGGGCGTTTTTTTGAACGTCGCTTCCGGCGTGATCAGATTGATCACGCCACCCATCGCGCCGCTGCCGTACAGCACCGAGGTCGGCCCCTTCACCGCCTCGGCGCGGTCGAGCAGGCCCAGTTCCAGGAAGGACGCGATCGCACCCACCGGTTGCGCCGAGTTCACCCTGACGCCGTCCACCAGCACCACCACACTCTCCTTCTTCAGGCCGCGCAGCACGGGGTTCTGTCCCCAGGCGCCGTCGCTGTGGACCGCCAGGCCGGGTTCGCCCCGGAACAGGCCGCCGCCGACGCCGCTGTCGCCGGGGCGGCCGAGCACTTCGATCGCGTTGGCGGTGGCTAGGGGGTCGGCGGCGTAGCCTTTCGCAGTGACGACCAGTTCGGGCAGGACGGTGGCGTCCGCCTGCGCCTGCGCCGGTATCGTCGCGGACGAAAGTATCAGCGCGAGAAGCGATACCGGCGCCCGGTACGCCAAATTGAATGGTGCTGGTGCAGGTTGCCTGGATGAAAGTGCGTTCGAGACGTGTGGGTCGGTTGCCATGATGAATTCCTGAAAAAATGAAATGAATGGATTAATTGGCTGGCTTGGGGTGGATGGGGTCGGGGCAAACGCTGGCCGGCACAAGGGGGCGTGATTTCGCGTCTGAACAGCTTCCCGGAATCGGCGACGTCTGTTCTTGACCGGGACCAACTGTCGACGGGCCGTTTCACCCGGTGCGCCAGAATTATCTTTGCCATAGTCAATTGCAGATTTTTGTCCGGAATATTGCCTTCCCACTCGGGTACGCCGATGGCCGGATGCTCATGACAGACCTTGTGGGCAGGATTCTTCAAACCGATGCGCAGTGAGCGGCCCTTCGCCAAGTCAGAAAACGATGATTTGTGTGGCGGCACACATAGATTTCATGCGGGTTTCCTGCCAATTTTTAGTGCCCAGGCTGGCGGCTCACGAGTAATTTCAGGTGGTGCCGAGATCGAGTGTGCCGAATCCTGGCGTTTGGTCCCCCATGGCGTTGTGCGGGTGATGGGGCGGATGCGTTTGCTTCCATCTGTCCACGGTGCGGATCGGTAAATGAGGTCGGCCCTTCCCTGGTCAGCGACAGATCGTTGGCCGGCATCCGGTATAAGGGTTCGTTCTGGTCCTTGTTCTCTCCGCGTATCCGCGGCAACTTCAGCATCAGTCCTTGGTCGCTCCGTGTCATGTCGCGTGTCTGTCAGTGCGTGGCTCGAATCCCTTCGCGCCTATGTTGGTGCGTATCGACTCGGCGAAGGCTTCGCGTTGCAGGCCCATGCCGTTCAGCATCCATACGCCGACCCAGGTGCGGGTGAAGCGCTCGAAGCTGGCTTGGCTGTCCCAGGCGAGTAGCAGGACGAAGGTGTCGTGCCGTTCACGCGGAGGAGTGAGCTCGCAGGAGACCAGACCGATCGCTTGCTGCAGCGAACCGCGCGCGGCGCGCCAGGCGTGCTGGAACTGGTCGCGATAGCGTGGCAGGACTGGAAAATGATAGGCGATGGCCAGCATCAGCGTGTCTCCATGCTTTCGGCCAGCATGCGCCAGCCGATGGTTTCGGGAATGCCTGGATTGTGCTTGCCGAAAAAGCAGGCGATGAATTCGCCCCGCGTGTCGAATAACTCGATCGAGGTGGCGCCGCCGTTTGTGGTGGGCTTCCGCACCAGCCAGCTGCGCTTCGGAGGTACGCCGAGCTTGTGTGCGGTCTCGCGGATGCGCAGCCGGTTCTGCGCGCTGACAGCATGCCAGGCGTTGCGTGGGGCCTGCGGCGAAGTCGTGTCCAAAGAGGACAGGGTGTTCATGCGGATGTCTTTCTCAAATTCCGGACAAAGGACGATGCGCCGCCCCGGTTCTGCCGGTGCGTGGTGCCCCAGCCGGTGAGCGGCGCGCACGGGTGACGGCTCCGCGCGTTCGGTGTCGAGATCGTCGGCTGGGTTGCGGCAGGCTTCGCGCTGCACGGCACTGAGACTGTCGTGTTCGGCAGCACGTTCGAGCAGCAGACGGGCGGAGCGTGACCGGTTCGATGCGGCCATCGGGCAGATAAGCTTCGCAGGTGACCTCGGGGATCGTGTTGCCGATCGCAATCATGACGGGCTCCTTTAATGCAGGATGGGACGTGAGATCGAAACGGGTGCATCGGTCGTGACCGCGCGCCATTCGAATGACAGCCGATGGCAGGCGTTGGTCAGACGGGACTGGATGCGCGGTCGCGTAACCAGGCGAGATGCTGTTTGATCATGCGGGCGAGCTTGCGGCAGCCGGTCTGCTGATAGCGTTGAATCAGCCAGAGCGTGGCGGCAATGACGATGTCGGTGGTGTCGTGCGGCTGGGGGGCGGGCATGCCAGTCTCCTTTGGTTACGGGGCTGGCTGGCGCGAATGCGCGGGCGGGCGGGAATATCGGGGGTCTTGCGGCAGGCTGTGCGGCTGCCGAACGGTTTACTTGGTCAGGATCAGCTTGCCGTTCTTGGTGATGCGCAGGTGATAGTGCTCGTCGTTGTGCCTGATCAGTATTTCCTGGGCACCTTGGAATAAAACGGCCGTCGGGATGGGGCTCGACGGAAAATTCCGTTGTCCGGGTTGGACAGGAGAACGGATGGCGGAAGGTTTGGATGCGTGCATGGAAAACTTCTGTGCGACGGAATCGGGTGTCATGGCGGGCTCGTGGTACGGGCGGGATGAATTGATTTGCTACAAATAATAATGATTCTCATTTATTAGTCAAGGGGGCTATCGTGACAGTGACTCTCGCGATAGCCAGCCGCTGTCTCGTGACAGGGACGGTGTGCGCCCCAGCTTTGGCGCGCACATGCAGGGGGCGTGCCTAGATCCCGGTGGCGAGAATCACGTGGGAAGCCTTGATGATGGCGGAAGCGGGTAAGCCGACGTCGAGGCCGAGCGAAGCCACGCTTTCGTTGGTAATGATGGCGTTCACCGTCAGACCGCCGTCGGTCTGCAGGCTGACCTCGGTATTGACGGCGCCCTTCACCAGCCGACTGACCGTGCCGCGCAGATGATTGCGCGCACTGGTCTTGAGACCGGTGTCGTCGGTCAGCAGGATGACCCACGGCGCCTTGATCAGGGCCACCACCGGGCTGCCTTCGCGCAGGCCGAGCGCTCTCACGCTGCCGGCGGTGATCACGGAAACGACGCGGTCGCCGCTATCCAGGGTCACCTCCACCTCGGCATTGACCGGGCCGGTGACGATGGCGGCGACCTTGCCTGCGAACTGATTGCGCGCACTGCTTTTCATCCGGATTCTCCTCACATGATGGCGGGGATCACACGACCCACACTTGAAACGCAAGTGTAGCTGCGAAGCGGGGAGGCCGGGGCAAAAAATCGCATGGTTATGTAATAGATTACATATATACATGCGCGGCAAAGCAATCCACATTACCCTGATTTGCACGGGTATATGCCATTGATAGCCATGGTCCGTCTGTTCAAGCCCGCGTCGATATGGTGTAATGCCCCATAATTTGATTCACCATGCAACGAGGTGGCACATGCATCTGGTTGGACGCATTCACCTGGATACCGACGAGGGGGTGTTGCTTGCAGGCCAGCGCGTGCATCTGCTGGAAGCCATCGAACGACACGGCTCGATCCAGAAGGCCGCGAAAGAAGTCGGGCTTTCTTACAAGTCCGCTTGGGAAGCCGTGAATTCGATGAACAACCTGTGCGACCCGCCGCTGGTGCTCAGGGAGGTGGGGGGCCGACGTGGCGGCGGCAGCCGGCTCACCGAGCACGGTCGCAACATGGTCACGCTGTTCCGCGCGGTGGAGACGGAGTACCAGCACGCGCTGGACAGACTGGGCGGGGACCTGAGCGACCTGCGCAACTTCAACCGCCTACTCAACCGTTTTTCGATGAAGACCAGTGCCCGCAACCAGTTCCACGGCACGATCACGGCCCTGATCCAGGAGCCCGTCAACTTCGAGGTCCGCCTGCGTCTCGACGACTGGAACGAGATCGTTGCCGTGGTCACAAACGAAAGCGCGGCGCACCTGGAGCTGCGTGTGGGCATGCCGATCCTGGCCCTGGTCAAGGCACCTTCCGTTCTGCTGCTCACCGATCCGCAGATCAGGATTTCCACCCGCAACAAGCTGTGGGGAACGGTGTACGACATCCGGCCCGGCCCGGTCAATGCCGAGGTCACCGTGGCCCTGCCCAGTGGCAAGACCGTCATCGCGGTGATCACGCGCGAGAGCTGCGATGATCTCGGCCTTGCGGCGGGAACGCCGGTGTGTGCCGCCTTCAAGTCCTCCAGCGTGATCCTCGCGGTCATGAACTGATTTTTTCATCCATCTTTCCCCCGTGAGGAACAATCCATGAAGTTCACCCAACTCGGCTGCGTGGCGGGCCTGTGCCTGCTGGCCTTCCGTGTCGACGCCGGCGAGGTGCGCGCCGCGGTGGCGGCCAATTTCACCGTGCCGGTACAGAAGATCGCCGAGCAGTTCCAGGCCGATACGGGCCACACCGTCAAGGCCAGCTACGGCTCTACCGGAAAGTTCTATTCTCAGATCAGGAATGGCGCGCCCTTCGACGTCCTGCTGGCGGCCGACGACACCACGCCGGAGAAACTCGGCAAGGAAGCACTGGGTGACCCGGCCAGCCGCTTCACCTACGCCATCGGCAAGCTGGTGCTGTGGAGCAAGAAACCCGGCTACGTCGACGCCCAGGGCCACGTCCTGCAAGGCAAGTTCGCCAGGCTCGCCATCGCCAATCCCCGGCTCGCACCCTACGGCGTCGCCGCCCAGGAAACCCTGGAAAGTCTGGGGCTGTGGGGTAGCCTCCAGGGCCGCATCGTCATGGGCGAAAGTATTTCCCAGACCCAGCAGTTCGCCGATACCGGCAATGCCGACATGGCCTTCATCGCGCTGTCGCAGACCCTCAAGGACGGCAGGACCATCGAGGGCTCCCAGTGGGTGGTGCCCAGGCATCTCTTCAACCCCATCCGCCAGGACGCCATCGTTCTTGCGACCGCGCAGGACAAGGACGCCACCGAGGCCTTCATGAAATACCTGAAGAGCGCCAAGGCCGTCGCCATCATCAAAAGCTTCGGCTACGATCTGCCGTAAAGCGTTCGGCAGCCGCACCGCCCAGGGTGCCGCGGCCGTCGTGACCCGCCCAGTGCCGCACCGATGACTCCCGAAGACCTGTTGGCCGTCTGGCTCACCCTCAAGCTCGCCGGCACCACCACCCTGATCCTGCTGATCGTCGCCACGCCTCTCGCCTGGTGGCTGGCGCGCACGCGCTCGCTCTGGAAGGGTCCGGTGGCAGCGCTGGTCAACCTGCCGCTGGTGCTGCCGCCCACGGTGCTGGGCTTCTATCTGCTGCTGGTCATGGGGCCGCACGGTCCGGTCGGCCGGTTCACCGAAACCCTCGGTCTCGGCCGCCTGCCCTTCACCTTCTGGGGCCTGGTGGTCGGATCCGTGCTCTTTTCGCTGCCCTTCGCCGTGCTGCCCATCCAGAATGCCTTCGCCGCCATGGGCGAGCGGCCCATGGAGGTGGCAGCCACCCTGCGCGCCGGCTTTCGCGACCGTTTCTTCAGCGTTGCCGTGCCACTGGCCAAACCCGGTTTCCTCAGCGCCATCGTCCTCGCCTTCGCTCACACCGTGGGTGAATTCGGCGTCGTCCTCATGCTCGGCGGCAACATCCCGGGCGAAACCCAGGTGGTCTCGGTGGCCATCTACAATCACGTCGAAGCGATGGACTACGGCGCGGCGCATCTCCTCGCCGGCGGCATGGTGGCCTTCTCCTTCCTGGTGCTGCTGTCCCTGAACCTGCTGGCGCGGAGGCGCCCGGCGTGAGCATCCGCGCACGCTACCGTCTGGACCGCGGCGGGTTCGTGCTCGATGTCGATCTGCAGATGGCGGGGCAAGGGGTCACCGCCGTGTTCGGCCCGTCGGGTTCCGGCAAGACCACGCTGCTGCGCCTCATCGCCGGGCTCGACCGCGCCCCCGGCTATCTGGAGGTGAACGGCGAAATCTGGCAGGACGATACGGCGCGGCTGTTCCTGCCAACCCACAAGCGCGCCCTCGGCTACGTGTTCCAGGAAGCCAGCCTGTTTGCGCATCTGTCCGCGCGCCGCAACCTCGAATACGGCATGAAACGCGTGCCGTCGGACGAGCGGCGGGTGCCCATGAATCGGGTTCTGGACCTGCTCGGCATCGGCCACCTGCTCGACCGCATGCCGGAAAGCCTGTCGGGCGGCGAGCGTCAGCGCGTCGCCATTGGCCGCGCCCTGCTCACCAGCCCGCGCGTGCTGCTCATGGACGAGCCGCTGTCCGCGCTCGATCTCGCCCGCAAGCAGGAAATCCTGCCCTACCTGGAACGCCTGCACGACGAGCTGGAGATCCCCATCCTCTACGTCAGCCACGCCGCCGACGAGGTCGCGCGCCTGGCCGACCACATCGTCGCCCTGGATGGCGGCCGCGCCGTCGCCGAAGGACCCCTGGCCGACACGCTGGCGCGCCTCGACCTGCCCATCCGCCTGGGCGACGACGTGGGGGTCGTGCTCGATGCCCGCGTCGGCGAGCGTGACGCAACCTGGCACCTGGCCAGAGTCTCTTTCGCCGGCGGCACGCTATGGGTGCGCGACACCGGGCTGCCGGCCGGCCACCGCGTGCGCATTCGCATTCTCGCCCGCGACGTCAGCGTGGCGCTGGAACACCACGTGCGCACCAGCATCCTCAATCTCCTGCCGGGCACGGTCGAGGCCATTGCCGACGAAAGCCACCCCGCCGTGGCATTGGTACGGGTGAATGTCGGCGGGCAGCCGATCGTCGCCCGCGTCACCCGGCGTTCCGCCGCCGCACTCGGCCTCACGCCGGGGATGCCGGTCTGGCTGCAGATCAAGGCCGTCGCGCTGATCGGCTGACCGGAAGCCGCGAGCCGAGTCTGGTGCGCCGTCGCGATGGTCGAAGGCGGGCGTGAGCAAGTAAACTTGTCATCGACCCGACCCACCCGACAGGCTTGCGATGAAGCGAAAAGCGCCCCACCGTGTCCCTTCCCCCACCCGCCCGCGCCTGCGTGTGCTGCTGGGAGAGAGCATCGCCATCGGCCCGGGCAAGGCCGCGCTGCTGGAAGCGATCGCGCGCCATGGCTCGATCTCGGCTGCTGCGCGCGCCAACGGCATGTCCTACCGCCGCGCCTGGAATTTGGTCGACACGATGAACAAGTGTTTCGTCGCGCCGTTGGTGGACAGCAGCGCCGGTGGCGCCCACGGCGGGGGGGCCAGCGTTACGGCGCTGGGGCAGGAGGTGCTGGCCGCTTATCGCGACATGGAAATCAAGGCCGCCCGCGCCGTGGCGCATGAGTTCGCGGCTTTCGAGCGCTTCCTGGCGCCGCCGCAGGCGACAGCGCCCGAGGCGTGAAAGAAAGATCAACCCGGATTGTCCATCAGCGGCAGGCGTTTCGCGTGCGGTGCGAAACGCGCGATCGAACCATCACGGCATCGGGTCGAGGGCGGCTCTCCTACAACGACCGCGCACCAGCGCCTTCATGCTCTCCGCGTGCTCGTCGCGAGCGATGCGTACGCACCCACAGCCGTCATCGGCCCGGCGAGCCTCCTGTCGGCAAATCGGCCTGTGCGCAAGACGCGAGGCCGAATGGGCAATCCGGGATCAAACGATCTTGATCGCAGACACGCCGCCGTGATATATTGCCATGCATAGCGCAAGCGGCGCTCAAGTTCAGTAAGTTGGCCGTCATGGCCATTTTTTTCGATTATCGTTATGCATGACTATATATATCGCAAGCTCACCCGGTCGGGACACGCCGCGGCGTGCCAGCATGACGCCGGGGACGATCTTTTTTCGCCGGAGAGGTTCGTGCCGGTGCTGCTGAAGCACTTGCGGAACGCGATGGCCGGGCAACCGGGCGTGGGCGTCCCGGTCGCTTGTCCCCGTTTCCACTGATTCATCCAGGAGCCGTCCATGCGTCCCCCCCGACCACGCTTTCTTTCCGTCCTGATCGCCAGCCTGCTCACACCCGTTGCAGCATCCGCAGCGGATGCCGTTTTCGAACTGGGCACCATTCTGGTGACCACGCCACGCACCGAGCTGGGCGAGATCGCTTCCGAACAGGTGGCGTCCGTGGTCACCCGCGCCGACATGGAAACGCACAACCGCGAAACCGTGGGCGACGCCATCAACCTGCTCGCCGGAGTGACGCTGTCGACCAACTCGCGCAACGAGCAGACCGTCTATCTGCGAGGTTACGACCCCCGCCAGGCGCCGCTGTTCATCGACGGCATCCCGGTCTATGTGCCCTATGACGGCTACGCGGATTTCGGCCGTTTCGGCACCGCCGACCTCGCCGCGATCCAGGTCGCCAAGGGCTTCAGTTCGGTGGCCTACGGGCCCAACACCCTGGGCGGCGCCGTCAACCTGATCTCGCGCAAACCCGGCCTTTCCTTCGAGGGGGACGTCCGTGCCGGCTTTACCGGAGAAGGCGGGCGGCACGCCTCGGTCAACGTGGGCAGCAATCAGGGCAGGTGGTACATCCAGGCTGGCGCCGCCTACCGCGAAGCCGACGGTTTCCGCATGTCCTCGGACTTCAAGCCCACGGCAACCGAAGATGGCGGGCGGCGCAACAATTCGTACCATCAAGACAGCAAGGGCACGCTGAAGGTGGGCTACACGCCCGGCGGTGGCGACGAATACGCGCTGAACTACATCAGGCAGGATGGAAAAAAAGGCCAACCGCCCTCCACGGTCCCGACAGCGCGCTACTGGCAATGGCCCAAGTGGGACAAGGAAAGCCTCTATTTCATCTCGCGCACCGGGCTGGGGCCTCATGAAACGCTGAAACTGCGTCTCTACACCGACCGGTTCGACAACGGAGTGAACAGCTACACCAATGACACCTACACGGTATTGAAGCCATCCGGCCCGGGCAGCGTCGCAACGGGCCGCAGCACCTATCACGACACCACCGCTGGCGGCTCGGCCGAACTGGAGTCGCGCCGTTTCAGCGGCCACACCCTGCGCTTCGTGGGGCACTACAAGAGCGACCGGCACGAAGAGCGGGACGGCAACGATCTGCTCAACACCGATTTCGAGGACAGCCTGCGCTCGCTGTCCGTGGAGGATGGCATCCAGCTTGGCGACCGGACCGTGCTGTCGATCGGCCTTGCCCATCACGAACTCGCCCCGGACAAGGTTTACAAATCCGGCCCCGGCCCGGCCTACGCCTTGCCCGACGAGCAAAGCTCGACGGATCCGCAAATCGGTCTTTTCCACGACTTTTCCCTGACCGCACGTCTGTACGCCACGATTGCCGAGAAAACCCGCCTGCCGACGCTCAAGGACCGCTATTCCGCGCGCCTGGGCAATTTCATCCCGAATCCGGACCTGGGGCCGGAGCAGGCGCGCAACTACGAAATCGGTTACCAGGGCCAGCCTTGGGCCGGCGCCGTGGCCGAGGCGGCCGTGTTCTGGAACGCCATCCGGGACAAGATTCAGGAGGTGCGTCCCAATCCAGCATTGAATTGCTCTGCGACCAACCAGTGCCAGATGCAGAACGTCGGCGAGGCGCGCATGAGGGGGGTCGAGCTTGGCCTGAACACGCCTCTCGGCACGCAGTGGGAGCTCGGTGGCAACGTGACCTGGATGGACGTGGAAAACGTCAGCGACCCCGCGGTCAAGCTCACCGGCATCCCGGAAACCAAGCTCATTCTCCATGCCCTGTGGCGGCCGATGGAAAAGGTGGAACTGGTTGCGCTCGCCGAGCATGACGGCGGCCGCTGGGCGAGCAATACGGTCAAGCTCGACGGCTTTACCACCCTCAACCTGAAGGCGGTCTGGCGGCCGCTGAAGACCCTGTCCGCCGAGCTGGGCGTGAACAACGTCACCGACGAGAACCATGAACTCGACCAGGGCTTCCCGGCCGCCGGGCGGATGGGGTTCGCCAACCTGGGGTACCGGTTCTGATGCGCGCGCTCAGACCGTGCGCCATCGTGTGCGGCGCCGACGCGGTCGCCTGCGCGGTGGCGCTGCGGCTGGTCGAAGCGGGCTACGCGGTCCTGCTGGCGGCAGATGCTGCGCCGGCCATCATGCAACGCGGGTCCTCATTTGCCGATGCCACCCTCGACGACGAAGCGGGCCTGGAGGGCGCCCATTGCCGCCGGGTTGGCGACGCCAGCGACTGGCTGCGCGACGGCGCACACGACGTCGCCTGCTGTGCCCAGCCGCTCGATACGCTGCTGTCCATCCTCGAACCGGAAGTGCTGGTGGGTGCC
>JANJXF010000132.1 GCA_024709165.1 Thiobacillus sp.
TCACAGCGCTGTTCATGGGTTTGCTTGGCATCGTGCAGAACGACATCAAGCGCGTGGTGGCGTATTCGACGCTGTCCCAACTGGGCTACATGACGGTCGCCCTCGGCGCGTCGGCCTACTCGGTCGCGGTGTTCCACCTGATGACGCACGCCTTCTTCAAGGCGCTGCTGTTCCTCGCCGCGGGCAGCGTCATCATCGCCATGCACCACAACCAGGACATCCGCTACATGGGCGGCCTGAAGAAGTACATGCCCATCACCTGGATCACCTCGCTGGTCGGCTCGCTGGCACTGATCGGCACGCCTTTCCTATCGGGTTTCTATTCGAAGGAGACCATCATCGAGGCGGCGAAGCTCTCGCATCTGCCGGGCTCCGGCTTCGCCTATGCGGCGGTGCTGGCCGGCGTGTTCGTGACCGCGTTCTATTCGTTCCGCATGTATTTCCTGGTATTCCATGGCAAGGAACGCTTCCACCAGGGGCACGCGCACGGCAACGAACCCGATGCGCATCACGGCCACGGCAGCACCCCGCACGAAACGCCCTGGGTGATCACCGGTCCGTTGCTGGCGCTGGCGCTGCCTTCGCTGGCGATTGGCTACATGACCATCGAGCCGATGCTGTTCGGCGAGTTCTTCGGCAAGGCGATCTATGTTGCCGACCGCCATCCGGTGATGCACGAGCTGAACCAGGAATTTCACGGCCCCTTCGCGATGGGGCTGCACGCGGTGATGACCTGGCCGTTCTGGCTCGCGGCCGCGGGTGTGGGACTGGCGGCGTTCTTCTACCTCAAGCGCCCGGACATCCCGGCGGCGCTCGCGCGGCGCTTCCAGTTCCTCTACCGGCTGCTCGTCAACAAATACTGGTTCGACGAACTCTACAGCTGGCTGTTTGCCAGGGGCGCGCGGCTGCTCGGCACCGGCCTGTGGCGCGGCGGCGACCAGGGCGTGATCGACGGTCTCGTCATCAACGGCTCCGCGCGACTTGTCGAACGCGTCTCCCGTCTGGTCAGGGTGCTGCAGTCGGGCTACATCTATCACTATGCCTTCGCCATGCTGACCGGGGTGTTCGCCCTGATGACATGGTGGTTCCTGCGGCTCAACTGAAAACGACAGCGATGTTCGGACAGGAAATCCTCTCTCTCGTCATCTGGGTCCCGATCGTCGCTGGGATCGCGGTACTCGCCACCGGCTCCGACCGCAACGCTCCGCTGGCACGCATGCTGGCGCTGGCCGGCGCGCTGCTTGGCTTCATCGTCGCGATTCCACTGCTCACCGGCTTCGATACCGCTACCGCGTCGATGCAGTTCGTCGAGAAAAAATCCTGGATCCCGGCGTTCAACGTTCATTATCACCTCGGCGTGGATGGCATTTCGATGCCGCTGATCCTGCTCAACAGCTTCACCACGCTGCTGGTGGTCATCGCCGGATGGGACGTCATCCGCGACAAGGTCGCACAGTACATGGCCGCCTTCCTCGTCATGTCCGGCCTCATCAACGGCGCGTTCGCGGCGCTTGACGGCATCCTCTTCTACGTCTTCTTCGAGGGCATGCTGATCCCGCTGTACCTCATCGTCGGCGTGTGGGGCGGTCCGAACCGGGTCTACGCAGCGTTCAAGTTCTTCCTCTATACGCTGCTCGGTTCACTGCTGATGCTGGTGTCGCTGCTCTACCTCTACTACCAGTCGGGCGGCAGCTTCGATATCCAGACCTGGCACCGCACCACGCTGGGAATGACCGCGCAGACGTTCATCTTCCTGTCCTTTCTGCTCGCTTTCGGCGTCAAGGTGCCGATGTGGCCGGTGCACACCTGGCTGCCCGACGCCCACGTCGAGGCACCCACCGGAGGCTCGGTGGTGCTGGCGGCGATCACCCTGAAGGTCGGTGCCTACGGTTTTCTGCGCTTCATGCTGCCGATCGTGCCCGATGCGGCACACGAACTTGCCTGGCTCGTCATCACGCTGTCGCTCGTCGCGATCGCCTACATCGGCCTCGTGGCGCTGGTGCAGGCCGACATGAAAAAGCTCATCGCCTATTCGTCGGTCGCCCACATGGGTTTCGTCACCCTGGGATTTTTCATGTTCAACCCGCTGGGATGGGAAGGCGGGCTGGTGCAGATGATCTCGCACGGCTTCGTGTCAGCGGCGCTGTTCCTCTGCATCGGCGTCATGTACGACCGCCTGCATTCGCGCCAGATCAAGGATTACGGCGGACTGGCGAACAGAATGCCGGTATTCGCCGCGCTGTTCATGCTGTTCGCCATGGCCAACGCGGGGCTTCCCGCCACCAGCGGTTTCGTCGGCGAATTCATGGTCATCATGGCCGCAAGCAAAGTCAATTTCTGGTTCGCCTTCGTCGCCGCCACCTCGCTGATCACTGGCGCCGCCTACACGCTGTGGATGTACAAGCGCGTGGTGTTCGGACCGGTCGGCAATCCGCAGGTCGAGGCGATGAAAGACCTCAACGCCCGTGAATTCCTGCTGCTCGGCGTGCTCGCCCTCGCCGTGCTGGGCATGGGCCTGTATCCCAAGCCGTTTACCGACGTCATGCATGTGTCGGTGGTCGAACTGCTGGCGCACGTCGCCCACAGCAAACTCCCGTGAGCGCGCATCCATGAGTTTTCAGTCATTCGCCCCCGTGCTGCCCGAGATCTTCGTTCTCGCCATGGTCTCGCTCATTCTCGTGGTCGACGCCGCGCTCGACGACAGCAAGCGCCATGTCACCTACGCACTGTCGCTCGCCACGCTCGCCGGTGCGGCGTTCCTCACGCTGCGCGACCTATCGAGCGCGCCCAGCGTGGTGCTCAACGGCCTGGTCATCGACGATCCTCTGTCCGACGTTCTCAAGCTCTTTGTCTACCTGTCGACGGCGGCGGTGATGGTATACGCGCGCGCTTATCTCAAGGCCCGGAATCTGTACCGCGGTGAGTTCTTCGTGCTCGCGCTGTTCGCCCTGCTGGGCATGATGGTGATGGTGTCGGCCAGCCACTTCCTCAGTCTTTACCTCGGCCTCGAACTCCTGTCCCTGTCGCTTTATGCCATGGTCGCGTTGCAACGGGATTCCGCGGTGGCCACCGAGGCGGCGATGAAATATTTCGTCCTCGGCGCGCTGGCCTCCGGCATGCTGCTGTACGGCATGTCGATGGTCTATGGCGTCACCGGTTCGCTCGCCCTGGGCGAGATCGCCCAGTTGCTCGCCGACGGCACGGACCTGCGCCTGCCGCTGGTGTTCGGTCTGGTCTTCATCGTCGCGGGCCTGGCGTTCAAACTCGGCGCCGTGCCGTTCCACATGTGGGTGCCGGACGTCTACCACGGCGCACCGACGGCGATAACCCTGTTCATCGGTTCTGCACCGAAGATCGCCGCCTTCGGTTTCGTCGTGCGCATCCTTGGTCAGGGTCTGGAGTCGCAGGTCGCCGAATGGCGCGACATGCTGGTGGTGCTCGCGGTGTTGTCGATGGCGATCGGCAACATCGCCGCCATCGCGCAGAGCAACATCAAGCGCATGCTCGCGTATTCGACCATCTCGCACATGGGCTTCATGTTGCTCGGCATCCTGGCCGGTACGCAGAGCGGTTACGGCAGCGCAATGTTCTACGTGATCGTCTACGCACTCATGAGCCTGGGCGGTTTCGGCATGATTCTGCTGCTGTCGCGCGTCGGCTTCGAGGCCGACCGCCTCGACGACTTCAGGGGGCTGAACCGCCGCAGCCCGTGGCTTGCCTTCGTCATGTTGTTGCTGATGTTCTCGATGGCGGGGATCCCGCCCACCGTCGGTTTTTACGCCAAGCTCTCGGTACTGCAGGCGGTGATCGAGCTCGGCTACGTGTGGCTCGCCGTGGTGGCGGTGCTGTTGTCGCTGATCGGGGCGTTCTATTACCTGCG
>JANJXF010000144.1 GCA_024709165.1 Thiobacillus sp.
AACGTGACGGAAAGCGAAAAACTGGTGATGGGGGTCGAGACCGAGGCCCTGCTGAAGAACACGACGGCCCGCGAGTCGTGGCGGATTTTCGGCATTATGTCAGAGTTCGTCGAGGCGACCGAACGCCTGGCGGCGCCAAGGCCAAGGGTAGCAAGCAGAAATGAGCGAGAAACCCGCCGGCAAGCATGCCGCTGAAAAACTGATCTACGGCTTCCATCCCGTGCTGGCGCGCCTGCGCCAGGACCCGTCGGGCATCTTCGAAATTTACCTCGATCTGACCCGCCGCGATGCCCGCGCGCGCGACTTGGTGCATCAGGCCAAGGACAACGGGGTCAGGCTGGCGCAGGTCGAGGCCGACCGCCTGACCCGCCTGGTCGGCAAGACCGCCAATCACCAGGGCGTGGTCGCCCGCGTCAAGCCAGTCGCGCTGACGCATTCGCTCGACGAAGTGCTGGAAAACATCCAGGGCCCGCCGCTGCTGGTCATCCTCGACGGCGTCACCGACCCGCACAATCTCGGCGCGATTCTGCGCTCGGCCGACGCCTTCGGCGCACACGCTGTCGTCGCTCCGAAAGACAACGCCGTCGGTCTCAATGCGACGGTCGAGAAAGTCGCCTGCGGCGCGGCGGAGACCGTACCCTACATCATGGTCACCAACCTTGCGCGCACCATCGAGGATTTGCAGGAGCGCAACATCTGGGTAATCGCTGCCGACATGGACGGTGATACGCCGCTCTCCGGCATCGACTGCAGAACCGGCATCGCCTGGGTACTTGGCGCCGAGGGCAGCGGCATCCGCCGCCTGGTCCGGCAACGCTGCGACCAGGCCGCGCGCATCCCCATCGGGGGCACGGTAGAAAGCCTCAACGTCTCGGTGTCGGCGGCGTTGTGCCTGTACGAGACGGCACGCCAGCGGGGCGTTTGAGAGGCGGGTGCTGCGTGCGGATTTGTGGTACGTTCGCGCGGTTTTCCATGTGCCGCCTGAGCTTTGCGCTTCTCGCCCTTGCCGGCGTGTTCGGTGCCGGACCGCTGTGGGCCGCAGCACAGACCTTCGGCCTTGATGATGGCCGGGTTGTGCATGCGGCCAGAGCGCACGCCGAATGGGTGCACGAGGCGCGGACTCTGGAGCGGCGGCGCGATTGGGCAGGCTTGCTCGTCTGGGGGCGGGACTGGGCGGCGGCCGATGCCGGCAGTGCACTCGCCTGCTTCGTGCAGGGGCGGGCACTGACAGAGCTCGGGCGCCTGCCCGAAGCGATTGCCGCCTACCGTGAAGCCCTGAAAATCGATCCGGCCGATGTATGGGCGCTTAACAATCTTGGCAATGTCCTGCGCGACAGCGGGCATCCACGCGAGGCGATGCAGGCATACCGGGCCGCAGTGGAAATCGATTCCGGCTACATGGCCGCATGGCATAACCTCGGCCTGACTTTCTATCTCACGCGAGGTGAAACCGGGGTGATGCGGGCCCTGCGGCAGCTCGAAGCCGTCGATCCGAAGCTGGCCGCGGTGTGGCGGGTGCTGGCGATCGACTATAGCCTGACGCGAGACGTGCGGGTCGCGCAGGAAGCCGTGCGGGTTCTGCGCGGCCTCGACCATGTCGAGCGCACGCGCCTGTTGCGCATTGTGTTCGACGAAGCCTGAAAATCAGGTGACGGTCTGTTCGAATTCCGCCACCAGCTGGCGTAGCCGGCTTGCCTCCTGCTCGGGGCGCATCAGCGCGCGCCGCGCGCGGGCGTGGTCGCGCAAGCTGGCGTAGAAGCCCGCATCGGTCTCGGCGCGCAGAAGCAGTTCCGCCAGACGGTGTTCGACGCCGGCCGGAAAATACCCCGGATAGTCGTCGCCGAGCATGCCGCGATTGCCGGGGATGTCCGACGCCAGCACCGGCACGTCGGCCGCGAGGGCTTCGCAGATCACGTTGGCGCCACCTTCCATCAGCGAACTCAGTACCAGCACGCGCGCGCGTGACAGGTGTTTCAGCACCGCACCGTGCGGCATCTCGCCGCCCCAGTGCCAGCGCGGCAGGCTGGTCTGCGCCCGTTCGGCGCTTGCCGCCATCTCCCTGTCGAGCGCACGTCCGAGATGGATGGCCTGGATGCGCGAAGCGCGCGGCAGCAGCGCGGTGGCGAGCGCCAGGCGGAAGGGATCCTTTTCTTTGCGCAGATGGCCGATTGCCAGCACCTCGAACACGTCGTCGCGCGCCGGACTGCGCTCAATGTCGGGCGAGGATTGGTAGATGACGCGTGTGTTGCCGGCGAGCCGTGGGCCGAGCTCGTCGATTCCGCAGTCCTGCAGCACGACGAGGCGGTGTGCGAGGTCCAGCGAATCCTGTGCGTCGCCATCCTGGTGGATGTCGCGATAGAGATCCGTGCCGGTGAGGACGACGATCAGCGGGCGGTTCGGATAGCGCTCGGCGAATGCGCGAATCGCGGCGTGACTGCGGCGTGCGTGCAGGGCGATCATCAGGTCCGCGTCGCGCCCGTCCCACTCGACCTGGGTGCGCACGGCATGGCCCGCCTCGCGCAGAAACCGCGCCCAGCGTGCGGCGGTGTGCCAGTTGCCGTTGCGCTGCTGCGGGCCGTATGGGGTGATGAGGGCGATGTGCATCGTGCCAGTGTACTGCTTCGTGGTTATGGGTACTGCGAATACTGAAGATTGCGAAACGACACGCATGGAGCATGTTCATGGAGATAATCCCGAGAACCGCACCATCGGGCGTGTGGCGCTTCACCTTGCGGGCGAGCCCTGCCGGAGACGACAAACTCGATATCCATGCGTCACGCCAGCGGCCATGAAGCGATCGACTGCGGTTTCCAGGATAATCCTAAAACCGCAGTTGACCGCTCTCTGCCTCCGTGAATGCCGCATGAACGCTGAACATTCTGCCTTCGACCGCCTTCACCTGTCGGGTGAGTTCGCTACGCACCCGCTGGCACGCCTGCTCACGCGCCAGCCTTTGTCGCGCCTCCTTGCAGGTCCCGGCCTGCGGCGTCGTTGCTTCGCGGCAGGCACGCGATCAGACGCACCATCGGGTGCGTCCAACTGCGGTTTCTAGGTTCAAACCGGCATATTCATGATGTCCTGGTACGCCTGCACCATCTTGTTGCGGACCTGAACGGTCTGCTGGAAGGCGATACTGGATTTCTGCAGGGCGATCATGGCGTCGGACAGGCTGACGCTGGCGTCGCCCGTCTCGAAGCGCTGGGCGAGGCTCTGCGCGTCGAGCTGCATGCCGTTGACCTGATCGAGCGAGGCCTTGAGCGCGCCCTGAAAACCTGCGGCCTGGGTGGCCTGCGGCTGCTGCGACGTACCGGATGCAGGGGTCGCTTGGGTGGCGGCGGCCCGCAACTGGGCAACCATCGCTTCGATGCGGCTGGTGTCGATTGCGCCGATGCTCATTGCTGACTCCTTCTTTCCCGCCGGCAGGCGGATTTCCACGCGCTCACCTTAAGCGCACTGCTGTCATCCCATAAAGAAGATAAAGAAGGTAAAGCCGCGCTTATTCCACTGAATGAACGCCGCGCCGCTGCCGATAATTCGATCACATGGCGAAATCCCGGGACCGTAGCGCCCGCCGGATTGCGGATCGAAGGAGCAGCAGATGGCAGGTGAAATGGTGGTGCCGGCAAACGTGATGGACCTGACCCGCTCGCCGGGCGGGCGCAGGATCATGCTCTTGCTGGGCGCGGCGGCGACCGTGGCGGTGATGGCCGCGGTGTGGATGTGGGGCAGCCAGCCCGAGTACCGCGTGCTGTTCTCCAATTTCAGCGATCGCGACGGTGGCGCCATCGTGGCCGAGCTGGAAAAAATGGGAGTGCCCTACAAGTATGCCGAAGGAGGGGGCGCGGTGCTGGTGCCGGCGGACAAGGTACACGATGCGCGCCTCAAGCTCGCCTCCCAGGGGCTGCCCAAGGGCGGCAATGTCGGCTTCGAGCTGATGGAAAACCAGAAGCTTGGCGCCTCGCAGTTCGTCGAGCAGATCAATTTCCAGCGCGCCATGGAAGGCGAGCTCGCACGCTCGATCGAATCGGTGTCGGCGGTGCAGGCGGCGCGCGTCCACCTGGCGTTTCCCAAGTCCTCGATCTTCGTGTCGGAACAGAAGGCGCCGACGGCGTCCGTGGTGCTGAACCTGCATCCCGGACGCACGCTCGATCCGCAACAGGTCAGCGCGATCGTCCATCTGGTGGCGAGCAGCGTGCCGGAGCTGTCGACCAAGAGCGTGACCGTGATCGACCAGAACGGCAACCTGCTGTCCGAGATGGGCAAATCGCCCTCCCCCACGGGGCTGGATGCCACCCAGATCAAGTACGTGCAGGAATTGCAGCAGAGTGTCGCGCGGCGCATCGAATCCATCATCAGCCCCATCGTC
>JANJXF010000158.1 GCA_024709165.1 Thiobacillus sp.
GCACTCGCTCGACCGCCATCAGCCGGATTTCTTCCAGCGTCTTGTGATCAAATGAACGGCCGTCTCTCTTCATGCAACATGCGATCGTCATGGAGCAAGAAAGTTCCATGTTTGTCGACTTATTTACCGACTACTGAGTAAACACATCAAAGGTGGGGCGAGTTCTTTGCCGCCCAACCGACGCGCTTGATCTTCGGGAATTCGGGACTGTCGGGGTCGCCTTTTCTTGGGTTACTTTCTTTTGGCGAGACAAAAGAAAGTGACTTGCCGCCGGGCAATCCCCGGCCAACGGTCCTCAGCCGTGCAAAAACCCCAAGGCGCTGCTTCGCGCCTGCCTCCAACTGGATTGCTTCGCTACGCTCGCAACGACGGATCGGGTATCACTCGCTCACAGCCCCTGCACAAACGCCAACACTTCCGCCGCATGTCCTGGCGCCCTCAGGCCGCGCCAGCTCTTCACCAGTTTCCCCTTCGCATCAAAGACAAACGTGCTGCGCTCGATACCACGTACCTGCTTGCCGTACATGTTCTTCAGCTTCATCACGCCGAAGCGCTGGCAGACGCTTTCATCGGTGTCCGAGAGCAGGTCGAAGGGAAAGCCGTGCTTCGCCTTGAACCCTTCGTGCGATTTCAGGCTGTCGCGGGACACGCCTACGACGACTGTTCCCGTCTTGAGGAAGGCTTCGTGCAGATCGCGGAACTCCTGGTTTTCCAGGGTGCAGCCGGGCGTGTTGTCCCTGGGATAGAAGAACACGACGACGTTCTTGCCGCGCTGCGCGGAAAGGCGGAAGACGGTGTTGCCGGTGGCGGGCAGTTCGAAGTCGTCGATGGCGGGGTCGTTCATGGGTGTGTTTCCTGACGGGATGCGGATTTCAGCAGCACGATGACGGCACCGGCGCCGCCGTCGACCGCACGGGCCTGGCAGAAGGCGAGCACGTCTTCGCGCTGCATCAGCCAGTGGCGCAGCTTGTGTTTCAGGACCGGCAGGCGGTTCTTCGAGCCAAACCCCTTGCCGTGGATGACGCGCACGCAGCGGCGCTCTTCCTTCATGCAGCGGTTGAGGAAGGCGGCCAGGGCGATGCGAGCCTGGTCGCCGGTGTGGCCGTGCAGGTCGAGTTCGCCGCGGATCACCCAGCCGCCGCGGCGCAGTTTCTTCATGGCAGCGGCGGATACGCCGGGGCGCGCGAACAGCAGCTCCTCGCCGGTGGCGGTGGCGGCGTCCCAGTCCCATGGGTCCGCGAGCGCATCGATGAGCACCTGCTGCTCGTCGCGCAGGCGCTGCCGTGCAAGCGGCCGGGGTCGCGGACGGACGACAACGGCACGGTTGCCATGGGGCAACGGAACCGCGTCGGCGACGGCGTGGCGGAACAGCAACGGGCCGTCAGGCTGGGGTTTTGGTCTGTGCGGCGGCGGAACGGGTGTGGCCACCTGCTCGCGCAGTGCGCGGCGCACGCGCGCCAGCGCCTCGAACGAGGCGGGGGCGAGCGCACTGCGGCTGCGCTTCATGGTGCATCGCTCCGTTACGCCTTGCCGAGGGCGTCGAGGTAGCGCTCGGCGTCGAGCGCGGCCATGCAGCCGGTGCCGGCGCTGGTGACGGCCTGCTTGTAGATCTGGTCCTGCACGTCGCCGGCGGCGAACACGCCCTCGATAGTGGTCGCGGTGGCGTTGCCGTCGCGGCCGGCGCGGGTGACGATGTAGCCGTTTTCGAGCTCGAGCTGGCCTTCGAAGATGCCGGTGTTGGGTTTGTGGCCGATGGCGACGAAAACGCCGGTGAGGGCGATGTCCCGGGTGCTGCCGTCCTTGGTGCTCTTGATGCGCATGCCGGTGACGCCGGTCTTGTCGCCCAGCACTTCGTCCAACGTACTGTCGAGGGCGAGGGTGATCTTGCCTTCCTCCACCTTCTCCATCAGGTGCTTGACCATGATCTTTTCGGCCTTGAAGGTGTCGCGGCGGTGCACCAGCGTAACGTGGCGCGCGATGTTGGCGAGATAGAGCGCTTCTTCGAGCGCGGTGTTGCCGCCGCCGATGACCGCGACGTCCTGTCCCTTGTAGAAGAAGCCATCGCAGGTGGCGCAGCCCGACACCCCCTTGCCCATGAAGGCCTGCTCGGAAGGCAGACCCAGATACATGGCGGAGGCACCCGTGGCGATGATGAGCGCATCGCAGGTGTAGGTGCCGGAATCGCCGATCAGGGTGAAAGGCTTCTCGGTCAGTTTCGCGGTGTGGATCTGGTCGAAGACGATCTCGGTGTCGAAGCGTTCGGCGTGGCGCTGCAGCCGGTCCATCAGTTCGGGACCCTGCACGCCGTCGACGTCGCCCGGCCAGTTGTCGACTTCGGTGGTGGTCATGAGCTGGCCACCCTGCTGCATGCCGGTGATCACCAGCGGGGCGAGGTTGGCACGCGCGGCGTACACGGCCGCGCTGTAGCCGGCGGGGCCGGAACCGAGGATGACGAGTTTGTGGTGCTGGGTGCTCATGACGTGTACCGGATGAGTTGCGAAGCGGACTATTCTAACCAAACTTGGCGCTGCCATTTCCATGGCAGCGGGCCGGTATAATCTCCGCTTGTTTTCTTTGTACCGGATAGTCCTGCTCCGTCTACATGGCGCGTCCCGCATCCCGACCGTCGACCCCGTTGCCGCCGCGCATGCAGCGCCTGCTGCGGGAAGCGCGTGCCCTGCTGGTGGGCGCCGGTGCACTGCTGCTGGCAGCGATTCTTTTTACGCACGATGCGGCCGATCCCGGCTTCAGCACCACCGGGGGTGGGGGTTCCGCGGCGAATCTGGGCGGCAGTGCGGGGGCTTACGGGGCCGATCTGCTGCTGATGCTGTTCGGCGTTTCCGCCTGGTGGTGGGTGGGTCTGGCGCTCGCTTATGTCGTGCACACCTTCCGTCATCTCGACGACCTGCCTCTGGCGGGTAGCCGGCAGCGCTGGTTCCGCCTTGGCGGCTTCGGCCTGCTGCTGCTGGCAAGCTGCGGGGTCGAGAATCTGCGTGCGTGGCACTGGCCGGCGCAACTGCCCGACGCGGCGGGCGGCGTACTGGGCGCGGGGGCGGGCGAGCTCGCCGGCGCGCTGTTCGGCTTCAACGGCGGCACGCTGATCCTGCTGCTTCTGATGGCGCTCGGCTTCAGCGTTTTTGCCGGCGTGTCGTGGCTGGAAATCGCCGAGCGTGTGGGTGAACTGCTGGAGCGTGGCTGGTGGCGGGCCATCGCGGCCTGGCAGGCGTCCCGCGACCGCAAGCTGGGCGAAGTCGCGCAGCAGAAGCGCGAAGCCAAGGTCCTGGTGGAAAAGAAAAAACTCAGCGACGCGCCGCCGATCCGTATTGAGCCGGTGGTCAAGGAAGTGCCGCAGTCGGAACGCGCCATCGCGGAAAAACAGGCGCCGCTGTTCTCCGATCTGCCCGACTCGCCGCTGCCGCCGCTGCATCTGCTCGATCCCGCCGATGCGGCGGTGGAAACGGCGAGCGCCGAGGCGCTGGAATTCACCTCGCTGATGATCGAGCGCAAGCTCGCCGAATTCGGTGTCGAGGTGAAGGTGGTTTCGGCCTCGCCCGGCCCGGTGATCACGCGCTACGAGATCGAACCGGCGGTCGGCGTGAAAGGCAGCCAGATCGTCAATCTGGCGAAAGATCTCGCACGCACGCTGTCGGTGATCAGCATCCGCGTGGTCGAGGCGATCCCCGGCAAGCACACCATGGGGCTGGAGATTCCCAACGCCAAGCGCCAGATCGTGCGCCTCTCCGAAATCCTCGGCTCCAAGGCCTATGCCGACAGCGCAAGCGCGCTGACCGTCACGCTCGGCAAGGACATCGCCGGCAACCCGGCGGTGGCGGATCTGGGGAAAATGCCGCACCTGCTGGTCGCCGGCACCACCGGATCGGGCAAGTCGGTCGGGGTCAATGCCATGATCCTGTCGCTGGTGTACAAGTCGGACCCGTCCGCCGTGCGCATGATCATGGTGGATCCCAAGATGCTGGAGCTGTCGATCTACGAGGGCATTCCGCATCTGCTGGCGCCGGTGGTCACCGACATGAAACAGGCCGCGTGCGCGCTCAACTGGTGCGTCGCCGAGATGGAGCGGCGCTACAAGCTGATGTCGGCGGTCGGCGTGCGCAATCTCGCCGGCTACAACCAGAAAATACGCGACGCGAAGAAGGCCGGCACGCCGCTCACGCATCCCTTCAGCCTGACGCCGGACGCGCCTGAGCCTCTGGACACCATGCCGATGATCGTGGTGGTCATCGACGAGCTCGCCGACCTCATGATGGTCGTCGGCAAGAAGGTCGAGGAGCTTATCGCCAGGCTGGCGCAGAAGGCGCGCGCGGCAGGCATCCATCTCATTCTCGCCACGCAGCGCCCCAGCGTCGACGTCATCACCGGCCTCATCAAGGCCAACATCCCGACGCGGATCGCCTTCCAGGTTTCCAGCAAGATTGACTCGCGCACCATCCTCGACCAGATGGGCGCCGAAGCGCTGCTGGGGCAGGGCTACTTGCTATACCTGCCGCCGGGCACCGGCATGCCGCAGCGGGTGAATGGCGCATTCGTCTCGGACAACGAGGTGCATCGCGTGGTCGACTACCTGAAGTCGCTGGGCGAGCCGGACTACATCGAAGGCGTGCTCGAGTCGCCGGAAGAGGCAGGCGAGGGCGGCGGCGAATTCGGCGAGGCGGGCGCGGAAGCCGATCCCTTGTACGACCAGGCGGTCGCCTACGTGCTGAAGTCGCGCCGCGCGTCGATCTCGTCGGTGCAGCGCCAGTTGCGCATCGGCTACAACCGCGCCGCGCGCATGATCGAGGACATGGAACGCGCCGGACTGGT
>JANJXF010000217.1 GCA_024709165.1 Thiobacillus sp.
GTGTTCGCCGAATTCGACGCCACCCCGGTCGCCTCGGCCTCGGTGGCGCAGGTGCACTTCGCGCGTCTGAAGGACGGCACCGCCGTCGCGGTGAAGGTGTTGCGCCCCGGCATCGCGCCAGTGATCGCACACGACGTGTCGCTGCTCTACGCCGCCGCCACGCTGGTGGAAAGACTCTTCGCCGACGGCCGCCGCCTGCGCCCGCGCGAAGTGGTCGCCGAGTTCGAAAAGCATCTGGAGGACGAGCTCGACCTCATGCGCGAATCCGCCAACTGCTCGCAGTTGCGGCGCAACTTCAAGGACTCGCCGCTGCTGGCGGTGCCCGGGGTGTACTGGGATTACTGCGGCCGCGACGTCATGGTGATGGACCGCATGGACGGCATTCCGGTCAGCCGGATCGACCGCCTGCGCGAGGCCGGCGTCGACATCCCCAGACTTGCCGCCGCGGGAGTGGAAATCTTCTTCACCCAGGTGTTCCGCGACGGCTTCTTCCATGCCGACATGCATCCGGGCAACATCCTGGTCAGACCGGACGGCCAGTACGTCGCGCTCGACTTCGGCATCATGGGCACGCTCACCGAAGTCGACAAGCAGTACCTCGCGCGCAATTTTCTCGCCTTCTTCCGCCGCGACTACAAGGGCGTGGCGCAGGCGCACCTCGAATCCGGCTGGGTGCCGCCCGACACCCGCGCCGACGAGCTGGAGGCGGCGGTGCGCGCGGTGTGCGAGCCGGTGTTCGACCGTCCGCTGAAGGAAATCTCATTCGGTCGCGTGCTGCTGCAGCTGTTCCAGGCCTCGCGTCGCTTCAACGTGGAGATCCAGCCGCAGCTCGTCTTGTTGCAGAAGACCCTGCTCAACATCGAAGGGCTCGGTCGCCAGCTCGATCCCGATCTCGACCTGTGGAAGACCGCCAAGCCCTTCCTCGAACGCTGGATGAACGAACAGGTCGGCTGGCGCGCGCTGGCGCGCAATCTGCGCGACGAGGCACCGAAGTGGGCAACGCTGCTGCCGCAACTGCCGCGCCTGGCGCATCACGCGCTGAATGAAAACCGGCTGACCCAGCTGGAAACCGGCCTGACCCACCTCTTGAACCAGCAACAGGCGCGCAACCGCTGGCTCGGTGTCATCGCCGCGCTGCTCGCCATGCTGTCGGTCGCCACCCTGTACTCAATCCTGCGCTAAGGACATCCCGTGCTGATCGGCTTTGTCACGCTCTATCTCGTGCTTTCCATCGGCATCGGCCTGTACGCCGCGACCAAGGTTCACACCGCTGCCGACTACATCACCGCCGGCCGCTCGCTGCCGATGATCGTGGTCGTCGCCATGGTGTTCGCCACCTGGTTCGGCGCGGAGACCGTGCTCGGCATCCCCGCCACCTTCCTCGACGAGAACCTCGGCGCGACGATTTCCGACCCCTTCGGCGCCTCGCTCGCGCTGATCCTGTTCGGCCTGTTCTTCGCCCGCCCGCTGTACCGCATGAAGCTCGTCACGCTGGGCGACTTCTTCCGCGAACGCTACAACCGCCCGGTCGAGGTGGTGATCTCGCTGGCGATCGCCGCGTCCTACCTCGGCTGGGTGTCGGCGCAGGTGGTGGCGCTGGGGCTGGTGTTCAACGTGCTCTCCGGCGGCATCATCACCCAGCAGGAGGGCATCCTCATCGGCGCCGCGGTGGTCACACTGTATACCCTGTTCGGTGGCATGTGGTCGGTGGCGCTCACCACCCTGGTGCAGATGACGGTGATCGTCATCGGCCTGTTGTGGATCGCCGCGCTGGTCGGCGAGATGCCGGAAGTGAACGGCATCGCGCCGGTAGTCGAGCACGCCGCCGCCGCCGGCAAGTTCGAGTTCTGGCCGCCGATGGAATGGGCCGCCATCGTCACCTTCATC
>JANJXF010000077.1 GCA_024709165.1 Thiobacillus sp.
AATTCGAGCGTGGCGCCGACACCGGAACGCTCGAGGACATGGCCGAGGTCGGCGAGCAGGCCGTCGGAAATGTCGATCGCCGCGGAGGCGACGCCACGCAGCGCGATGCCCAGCTCGACGCGCGGTGTGGGCAGATAAAGCGCGGGCAGCACGCGTGCGGCGTCGATCTGCTCCATGAACAGACGCCCCTGGCGATAGGCCAGGGCGGCGGCGGCCGAACCGAGCACGCCCGACACCCAGATGTCGTCGCCGGGGCGTGCGCCGTCGCGGCGCAGCGCCAGCCCGGGCGGCAGCTCGCCGACGACGGTGAGCGAAAGTGTCATCGGCCCGCGCGTCGTGTCTCCACCGACCAGTTCGATACCGTACTGTTCGGCAACCCGGAAGAAACCGCGCGCGAACGCCGTGAGCCACGCGTCGTCTGCGGCCGGCAGTGCGATCGCCAGCGTGGCCCAGCGCGGCGTCGCACCCATCGCCGCGAGGTCCGACAGGTTCACTGCGAGCGCCTTGTGCCCGATCCCGGCCGGCCCATCCTGCGGCATGAAATGACGGCCTTCGAGCAGCATGTCGGTCGACACCGCGAGCTGCATGCCCGGTGTGGGCGCCAGAAGCGCGCAGTCGTCGCCCACACCGAGCACCGCACCGGGCGCGGCGCGGGCGAAGTGGCGGGCGATGAGGTCGAATTCCATGGTTAGGGACTGGGATCTAGGGGCTTGTACGGCTGCGCAGCGCTTGATGAATTCGGAAATTTCCGCATGTTTCCACTGACCCCCAGTCCCTAAATCCTAGCCCCTATTCTTTGCCGCCCCGATCTCTACCGCACGCACGTCCTGCGCCAGCTTGTCGAGCACGCCGTTGATGTACTTGTGACCGTCGGTGCCGCCAAATTTTTTCGCCAGTTCGACGCCTTCGTTGATGGCGACGCGCCAGGGGACGTCGGGGCAGTTGACGAGTTCGTAGGCGCCGAGCAGCAGGATGCCGCGTTCGATGGGGGAAAGTTCCGCGATGGGGCGGTCGAGCAGGGGTGCGATGCGCGAGCTCAACAGGTCCTCCTCCTTCAGCACACCGTACAGCAGGGTGCGGAAGTAGTCTTCGTCGGCACGGCGGAATTGCTCGTCCTCCTTGAGATTGGCGGCGATGAGCGTGGCATCGGCACCGCCGACGAGCCAGGCGTACAGGCCCTGCAGGGCGAATTCGCGTGCGTGCTTGCGCGAGCCTGCCATTAGAGTCCACCTTTCGAAAACACGGCTTGTCCCTCTCGCCCCTGATGCGAGAGGGTCGGGATAGGGACGCGCATGTTCGCGTGGCCCGGGCGGGGCACCATCGCGGTCACAGCTGCTTCAGCAGATTGGCCATCTCGATGGCCACGCGCGCGGCGTCGCGGCCCTTTTCGGCCATGCGCTTGTGGCCTTGTTCCTCCGTCTCGACGGTGAGGATGGCGGTGGCGATAGGCACGCCGGTTTGCAGTTGCACATCGAGGATGCCGCGCGCCGATTCGTTGGAAACCACTTCGAAATGATAGGTGTCGCCACGTACCACGGCGCCCAGGGCGACGAGTGCATCGAATTTTCCGGACTGCGCCATTTTCTGCAGCGCGAGCGGGTGTTCGAGTGCCCCAGGCACGTTGACCAGCAGGATGTCCTCGCTGGCGACGCCGAGTCGCCTGAGCTCGATCTGGCAGGCCGACAACAGGCCTTCGCAGATGTCCTTGTTGAAACGGCTCATGACGATGCCGATGCGCAGTCCCTTGCCTTGGTAGACCGGGTCGAGTTCTGAGATGTCGCTGGTGGTTCCCATGGTGCGTCCTTCGTCAAACAATCAGGCTTTTTCGGAATAGCCGGCGACTTCGAGGCCGAAGCCGTCCATCGCCGGCATCTTGCGTGGGCTGGCGAGCAGGCGCATCTTGCCGACGCCGAGATCGCGCAGGATCTGTGCGCCGATGCCGTAGTCGCGCAGGTCGTATTTATGGCCGGCGACCGGCGCCGGATCGACACGGGCGAGCAGCGCGTCGGCGGTCTCCGGCCGATGCAGCAGCACGAGCACGCCAGACTGCGATTCGGCGATACGCTCCATCGCACCAAGGATGGGCCAGGAGTGGCCGCTGCCGGTGACGTCGAGAAAATCCATCACCGAGAGCGGTTCGTGCACGCGCACCAGGGTTTCGCGGTCGGCGTGAATCTCGCCCTTGACCAGTGCGAGGTGGGTTTCTCCGGCGCACTTGTCGCGGTAGGCGATGAGCCGGAACGCACCGTACACGGTCTGTACCAGACGGTCGGCAGCGCGCTCAACCAGGCTCTCGGTCTGGCTGCGGTAATGGATGAGATCGGCGATGGTGCCGATCTTCAGCCCGTGTTCCTGAGCGAACGGCACGAGATCGGGCAGACGCGCCATGTTGCCGTCGTCCTTGAGGATTTCGCAGATCACCGCCGCGGGTTCGAGGCCGGCGAGCGCGGCGAGATCGCAGCCGGCCTCGGTGTGTCCGGCGCGCACCAGCACGCCGCCCGGCTGCGCGCGCAGCGGGAAAATGTGGCCCGGCTGAATGATGTCGGAGGGGCCGGCGTCCTTCTTCACGGCGGCCTGGATGGTAACGGCGCGGTCGGCGGCGGAAATGCCAGTGGTCACGCCCTGGGCGGCCTCGATCGATACGGTGAACGCGGTACCGTGTGGGGTCTGGTTGTCGGATACCATCTGCTTCAGGCCCAGTTGGCGGCAGCGCGCGTCGGTAAGCGTGAGGCAGATGAGGCCGCGGCCGTACTTCGCCATGAAGTTGATGGCGTCCGCGGTGACGTGTTCGGCGGCCATGACGAGGTCGCCCTCGTTTTCGCGGTCTTCCTCGTCGACCAGCACGACCATGCGGCCGGCTTTCAATTCTTCGATGATTTCGGGGGTGGAGGCGAGGCTCATCAATCTTGGTCCGTGTGTTGGGTGAATTGCAGCATGCGCTCGACATAGCGCGCGATCATGTCGACTTCGAGGTTGACCCGGGCGCCGGCCTGCAGGTGCTTGAGCGTGGTCATCTGCAGGGTGTGCGGAATCAGGTTCAGGGTGAAGCGCGCGTCCTCGACATGGTTGACCGTGAGCGACACGCCGTTCACCGTGATCGAGCCCTTGCGCAGGATGTAGCGCGCCAGCCCGCGCGGCGCGTCGATTTCCAGCAGGTGCGATTCGCCAGCGGGCACGAAGCGGTGCACCACACCGACACCGTCGACGTGGCCCGACACCATGTGGCCACCGAGGCGGTCGGCCAGGCGCAGTGCCTTTTCCAGGTTGACTTCGGCGCCGGGCACGAAGCCTTCGGTGCAGTTGAGCGTTTCCGCCGAGACGTCGACGGTAAAGCGGTCCGGCGTCAGTGTCACGGCGGTCAGGCACACGCCGTTGACCGCGATGCTGTCGCCGACCGCGACGTCGGCGAGGTCCAGCCCGCCGGCGTGGATCGTCATGCGTGCGTCGGCGCCGCGCGCGTCGTACTCGTGGATGCGGCCGATGGCTTGAACGATTCCGGTGAACATGGCGACGGTCGAGATTCCTGGATGAGGCCGGAGCGTGGCGCGTGTGCGCCGTGGAGGAGCCGGCCGGCAAAGACCCTGCATTGTAGGCGTTTCGCCCGGGCGGGTGAACTCCCCGCGACACTCCCCGGCGGCACACCGGAGGACATCGGCAAGGGGGGCGGCAAGGACGAAGCGCAGGAACCCACCGGAGTCGGGCCAAATCCGCTAAAATTGATCGGTTAACGCCTCCCTAGACCGGGCACGGAAACGTGCCCGTTTTGTTGTGTCGCAGAACCTGATCCGCAATTTTTCCATCATTGCCCATATCGACCACGGCAAGTCGACGCTCGCCGACCGCCTGATCCAGTATTGCGGCGGCCTCACCGCGCGCGAGATGGAGGCGCAGGTGCTCGACTCCATGGACCTGGAAAAGGAACGCGGCATCACCATCAAGGCGCAGACCGCCGCGCTCACCTACAAGGCGCAGGACGGCAAGGCCTACCGCCTCAACCTGATCGACACCCCGGGTCACGTCGACTTCTCCTACGAGGTCAGCCGCTCGCTGTCGGCCTGCGAGGGCGCGCTGCTGGTGGTCGACGCCTCGCAGGGCGTGGAGGCGCAGACGGTGGCCAACTGCTACACCGCGATCGACCTCGGTGTCGAAGTCATTCCAGTGCTGAACAAGATCGACCTGCCGGCGGCCGATCCCGACCGCGTGGCGGTGGAGATCGAGGACATCGTCGGGCTGGACGCCAGCGAGGCGGTGCGCGCGTCCGCCAAGACCGGGCTTGGCATCCAGGAGATTCTCGAAGTCGTCGTGAAGCACGTGCCGCCGCCACGTGGCAAGGAAGACGCGCCCCTGAAGGCGCTGATCATCGATTCCTGGTTCGACAACTACGTCGGCGTCGTCATGCTGGTGCGCGTGGTCGACGGCGTGCTGCGTGCGAAGGACAAAATCCGCTTCATGGCGACCGGCGCGCAACATCTGACCGAGCATGTCGGCGTGTTCACTCCGAAGTCCGTCGACCGCGAACAACTGTCGGCGGGCGAAGTCGGTTTCGTCATCGCCGGCATCAAGGAGCTCAAGTCGGCACAGGTCGGCGACACCGTGACGCTGGTCGACAACCCTGCCACCGAACCCCTGCCGGGCTTCAAGAAGGTGCAGTCGCAGGTGTTCGCCGGCCTCTACCCGGTCGAGTCGCACGACTTCGAGGCTTTGCGCGAAGCGCTCACCAAGCTGCAGCTGAACGATGCCGCGCTGCAGTTCGAACCGGAAGTCAGCCAGGCGCTCGGCTTCGGCTTCCGCTGCGGCTTTCTGGGACTCTTGCACATGGACATCGTGCAGGAGCGGCTCGAACGCGAGTACGACATGGACCTCATCACCACCGCGCCGACGGTGGTGTACGAGGTCGTGCTGAAGGACGGCTCCACGATCAACGTCGAGAACCCGTCCAAGCTGCCCGAGCCTTCGAAGATCGACGAAATCCGCGAGCCCATCATCACCGCGACGATTTTCGTGCCTGAGGAGTTCGTCGGCAACGTCATCACCCTGTGCAACCAGAAGCGCGGCGTGCAGATCGACATGCAATACCACGGCCGGCAGGTCATGCTGCGCTACGACCTGCCGATGAACGAGGTGGTGATGGACTTCTTCGACAAGCTCAAGTCGACCAGCCGCGGCTACGCCTCGCTCGACTATGAATTCAAGGAATTCCGTCCCGGCGACCTGGTGAAGCTCGACATCCTCGTCAACGCCGAGAAGGTCGATGCGCTGTCCTTGATCGTGCACCGCGCAACCAGCGTGTACCGCGGGCGCGAACTCGCTTCCAAGATGCGCGAGTTGATTCCGCGCCAGATGTTCGACGTTGCGGTGCAGGCGGCGATCGGCGCCAGCATCATCGCGCGCGAGAACGTCAAGGCGATGCGCAAGAACGTGCTGGCCAAGTGCTACGGCGGCGACATCACGCGCAAGAAGAAGCTGCTGGAAAAGCAGAAGGCCGGCAAGCGCCGCATGAAGCAGGTCGGCAACGTTGAAATCCCGCAGGAAGCCTTCCTTGCGATCCTCCAGGTCTCCGACAAATGAACTTCGCCCTCATTCTGTTCATCGCGCTGGCGGCAACCGGTGGTGTCTGGCTGCTCGATGTGCTGCTGTTCAAGCGCCGCCGCGCCCCGGATGCGCGTGAGCCGATGCTGGTGGAGTACGCGCGCAGCTTCTTCCCGGTCATCCTCATCGTATTCGGCCTGCGTTCCTTCCTCGTCGAGCCGTTCAAGATTCCGTCCGGATCGATGATGCCGACGCTGTTGATCGGCGATTTCATCCTGGTCAACAAGTACACCTACGGCATCCGCCTGCCGGTGGTCAACCAGAAGATCGTGCAATTGAACGACCCGCAACGCGGCGATGTCGTCGTGTTCCGTTATCCGGCGGACACCAGCCTCGACTACATCAAGCGGGTGATCGGCGTGCCGGGGGATCGGGTCGAATACCGCGACAAACAGTTGATCATCAACGGCAAGCCGGTTGCCGCGCAACACACCGGCACCTACAGCTACGTCGGCAACGGGCTGAACTACGTCACCGCGATGGTGTACGATGAATCGCTCAACGACCAGGGGCACACCATGATGACCGAGCCGGGCAAACCGTCGGTGTTTCCGCCCCAGGTGACGGACTTTCCCTTCCATGAGAACTGCTCCTACAATGCTGACGGCGAGGGGTTTGCGTGCACGGTTCCGGCCGGGCACTATTTCGTCATGGGCGACAACCGCGATGCCAGCAACGACAGTCGTTACTGGGGTTTCGTGCCGGACCGGAACATCGTGGGCAAGGCCTTCTTCATCTGGATGAACTTCGACGAATTCAGTCGCATCGGCACCCGCATACGATAAGGAGACAGCATGAAGCGTTTTTCCTCCCCTGGCGCCCGGCAGCAGCGCGGGCTGTCCATGATCGGTTTTCTGCTCGTCGCCGCGCTGGTTGTGATGGCGGCGATGCTGGCGATGAAGCTGGTGCCGGCCTATATCGAGTTTTTCTCGGTGAAGAAAATTCTCGTCTCGATGGGACAGGAGACCAGTCTCCAGGGCAAGAGCAATGCCGACATCCGCTCCGATTTTTCCCGCAGGACCGCCGCGGACTATGTATCCGTGGTGAAAGCCGAAGACCTCATGGTCGACCGCAGTTCCGGTACCCCGGTCGTTTCGGTCGATTACGAGTTTCGCACCAAACTGATCGGCAACGTGAGCCTGGTCGTCGATTTCAGCGCCAGCTCCGACTCGACCGCCGCGTCGCGCCGGATTGAGTAATCCCCTCATGATCCAACGCCTGCAGCAGGCGCTGAGCTACACATTCAGCCGTCCCGAACTGCTGCGCCAGGCATTGACGCATCGCAGCTCTGGTGCCTCCAACAATGAGCGGCTGGAATTTCTCGGTGACTCGGTGCTCAACTGCACGGTAGCGCGCGCGCTGTACGATGCGTTTCCCGATCTGCCGGAAGGCAGCCTGTCGCGTCTGCGCGCCAACCTGGTGCGTCAGGAAACGCTCGCGGACATCGCAATTGCCCTGAAGCTCGGCGACAACCTGCGAATGGGCGAGGGCGAGCTGAAGAGCGGTGGTTTTCGGCGTCCGTCGATTCTTGCCGATGCGCTCGAATCCCTGTTCGGCGCGATCTTTCTCGAAGCGGGATTCGACGCCGCGCAGCGTGTGGTGCGCGGCCTGTTCGATCCACTGGTCGCGCAGATCGACCCACGCGCCTCCGGCAAGGATGCCAAGACGCAGCTGCAGGAGCTGCTGCAGTCGCACCGCCTGCCGTTGCCCACGTATCAGCTGGTGAGCACGGAAGGCGAGGCGCACGATCAATCCTTCACCATCGAATGCGTGCTCGAGAAGCCAGCAATGGTCACGCGCGGAACGGGCAAGAGCCGCCGCGCCGCCGAGCAGGACGCCGCACGCCTGGCGTGCGTGCAACTGCAAGCATGAATACCCCCTACCGCTGCGGTCTCGTTGCCCTCGTCGGTCGGCCCAACGTCGGCAAGTCGACCCTGCTCAACCGGCTGGTGGGACAGAAAGTCAGCATTACCTCGAAGAAGGCACAGACCACGCGCCACCGCGTGACGGGCATCCATACTACCGGCAACGCGCAGTTCGTCTTCGTCGACACGCCCGGTTTCCAGACCCGCCACGCCGGCACCATGAACCGCGCGATGAACCGTCGCGTGCGCGAGACGCTGTCGGATACCGACGTGGTGATGATGCTGGTGGAGGCGGGCCGGCTGACACGCGAGGATCGTCAGGTCATCGAGTTGTTGCCGGGCGACCGGCCGCTCATCCTGGTCGTCAACAAGATTGACCAGGCGAAGGATCGCGCGGCCTTGATGGCCTATCTGCAAGAGATCGCCGGCGTGCATGTCTTTACCGAAATCGTGCCGGTGTCGGCGAAGAACGCCGCCAACCTCGATGAATTGCTGAAGACCCTGGAAAAACACCTGCCTGAAAACCCGCCGCTGTTCGACGCAGACGACGTCACCGATCAGACCGAACGCCAGCTCGCTGCCGAACTCGTGCGCGAGAAAGTATTTCGCCTGTGCGGCGAGGAGATTCCCTACGCCGTCGCCGTCACCATCGACAAGTTCGAGGAAGTCGGCAAGCTGCGCCGCATCTACGCCACCATCCTCGTCGACCGCGACAGCCACAAGGCCATCGTCATCGGCAAGGGGGGCGAGAAGCTCAAGACCATCTCCACCCAGGCCCGGCAGGATATGGAACGAGCCTTCGACGGCAAGGTCTATCTCGAAGTGTGGGTGAAGGTGAAGGGTGGCTGGGCAGACGACGTGCGCATGTTGAAGACGCTGGGAATCGATTGATTGTTTCATCCGCGAAGGACGCCAACGGACGCGAAGACAGCCTGACGCAGGCGAATCACGCGGAAGTCGGGTGTGCCCCAAGGCCGTCCCGCTCTCTCCCACCCCTCTCCCGCACGCGGGAGAGGGGATTTTCTTTCGCATTTCTTCGTGTCCTTCGCGGATAAAGGTTTTCGCCCGTGTCTCACGACGCTCGCATCAACAACGAGCCTGGCTTCGTTCTCCACACTTATCCATTCAAGGAAACGAGCGTGGTGGCCGAGGTGTTCACCCGCGGGCATGGCCGTGTCGCGCTGATCGCGCGTGGGGCGCGCCGGCCGGCATCCGCCGTGCGCGGACTGATGCAGCCGTTCACCCCGTTGTTGCTGTCATGGTTCGGCAAGTCGGAGCTGAAGACCCTCCATGCGGCCGAATGGCAGGGTGGTCTGCTCGTTCCGCAGGGGCGCGCGTTGATGTGCGGGTTCTACCTCAACGAACTGCTGCTGCGCCTGCTCGCGCGGGGCGACGCGCACACAGCCCTGTACGACTGTTATGCCGGGACGCTGGAACGGCTGACGGACGTTGCCGGCAGTTCGGAAAGCGAACGTGCGGCCTGCTTCGAGAGGATATTACGCGGCTTCGAGAAGGGCCTGCTTGCGGAAATCGGCTATGGCGCGACCTTCGACGTCGACGCCGACGGCGGGGTGGCGATCGAGGCCAATGCCCGCTACGTGTTCCAGCCCGAACGTGGCGCGGTGCGTGCCGCCGGTCAGCCGGGCTGCCCGGTATCGGGCCAGACCTTGCTCGATCTGGCAAGCGATCGTTTCGACCGGCCGGCCACGCTCGCCGAAGCGAAGACGCTGATGCGCACCCTCATCAACCATACCCTCGGCGCCAAGCCGCTTTATACTCGGCAGTTGCTGCGCGAACTTACAGATCTGAATCCATGAGTATTTATCTTGGCGTCAACATCGACCATATCGCCACCTTGCGCCAGGCGCGCAACACCCGCTATCCCAGCCCGGTCGAGGCCGCGCTCATGGCCGAGACGGCAGGTGCCGATTCGATCACCCTGCATCTGCGCGAGGATCGCCGTCATATCCAGGATGCCGATGTCACGATCCTGCGCCAGACACTGAAAACCAAGATGAATCTGGAAATGGCGGTGACCGAGGAAATGCTCGGCGTCGCCCTCGCTGTGCGCCCGCAGGACGTGTGCCTGGTACCTGAAAAGCGCGAGGAGCTTACGACCGAAGGCGGGCTCGACGTCGCGGGCCAGCTGCCGAAACTGAGCGAAGCCTGTGCGCGTCTGGCGGATGCGGGGATTCGCGTGTCGCTGTTCATCGATGCCGACTTCGCCCAGCTCGATGCCGCCCGTGCCGCGGGTGCGCCGGTGGTCGAGATTCATACCGGTCATTACGCCGACGCCGCGACCGACGCGGCACTCGGTGTCGAATTCGAGCGCATCCGTATGGCCGTCGCCTATGGCCGCAGCCTTGGCCTGACGGTGAACGCCGGCCATGGCCTCACTTACCACAACGTGCAGCCGATCGCCGCGCTGCCGGGCATTCACGAGCTCAACATCGGCCACGCCATCGTCGCGCAGGCCCTGTTCGTCGGCTGGCGGGAGGCGGTGGCGGAGATGAAGCGCCTCATGGTCGAGGCAACGGGCTGAAGGGAATCCATGGACGAGCCGGAACAACGCGTCAGCATCGACCAGTTGCAAGTCGGGATGCACATTCGGCTGGAAACGTGGATGGACCACCCCTTCCTCTTCAGCAGTTTCAAGATCCGCAACGAAAAGCAATTGCAGCAGTTGCGCTCCCTCGGGATTTCGCACGTGTTGTGCGACCTTGGCAAGAGCGACCTGCCGCCGCTGCCGCCGCGGACCGCGGGCGCACCGCCTCCACCCCCGCCTCCGCCCGACCCCGAACTCGAGGCGATGTGGGAGGAGAAGAAACGCCGGCGTGACAGGCTTCTGCGCCAGCGCGAGGCGCTCGGCCAATGCGAACGGCAGTTCGCGGCCGGAGCGTCCACCGTCAAATCCCTGCTGCGCAACCTGTTTTCCCGTCCGCACGAATCGATTGAACAGGCGCAGTCACTCGTGTCGGGGATGGTGGACTCGATGCTGGCGGACAAGGACGTCGTCCTGCACCTGGTGAATGCCAAGGCGGGCGACGAAAACGCGTACTACCATGCCCTCAACGTCACGGTGCTGGCGCTGATCCTCGGAAAAGAGGCGCAGCTGAGCGCCGGCGACATGCGTGGGCTCGGGCTCGGTGCCTTGCTGCACGACATCGGCCGGGAGAAGATTCCCAGCCAGATCCTGTTGAACAAGTCGCCCTGGACGAAGGCCGAGTGCAGTTTTTACCAGCAGCACGTGGCGTATGGCGTGGACATGGCGCGGCGCCTGCCGGGCATGTCCGATACCGCGACCGAGATCATTGCCAAGCACCACGAGATGCTGGATGGCAGCGGTTATCCGGAGCGTCTGAAGGAGGGGCAGATCGGCCGGCTCGCGCGCATCGTCGGCATTGCCAATGCGTTCGACAACCTGTGCAACCGTCCGAATCCCGGTGACTCCATGACACCGGCCGAGGCGATTTCCTTCATGTTCAAGAAGGAAACCGGAAAATATGATCTTGTGCTGCTGCAGCTCTTCATCCGCTGCATGGGGGTGTATCCCCCGGGAACCGTGGTGCAACTGAGCAACGGCCAGATCGGCCTGGTCATGAGCGTGAATCCCGGCCAGTTGCTGCATCCCTCGCTTCTGCTTTACGAACCGGGCGTTCCCAAGGAAGAGGCTCTCTGGATGGACATGCGGGAATCGCCGGAGCTCGGCATCGCCAAGGTCCTGCGTCCGGCCGAGCTGGATCGTGCCGTGCTGGCCTACCTCGATCCACGCACGCGGGTCAGTTACTTCACCGAAGGTGCGCTCACCGCCAGGCGTGGCGTCTGAGCCGGCCGTGTGCCGGCGCTCCGCTCAGATTTCGAGCTGTGCGCCGAGTTCGACCACCCGGTTGGCGGGAATCCTGAAGAAAGTCATCGGGCTGGCAGCATTGCGCGCCATCGCGGCGAACAGGTGCTCGCGCCAGAGTTTCATGCCCTCGCCGCGTGTGGGGATGAGGTTTTCCCGACTGAGGAAAAATGTGGTGTCCATCATTTCGAACTGCATGCCGCAGGGACACGCCGCCAGCGCCCTGGGAATGTCGACGTCGTCCATGAAACCGTAACGGATGACGACGTGATAGACCCCCTCGGCCAGCGTTGCCAGTTCGAGCCGGCGGTCGTCGACCACATGGGGCACTTCGGCGTAGCGTACGTTGAGGATCACCACGCGTTCGTGCAGCACCTTGTTGTGCTTGAGGTTGTGTAGCAGGGCCGACGGCACCACGTTGGCGTGTGCCGTCATGAATACGGCGGTGCCGGGCACACGCATCGGCGGAGCCGCCAGCAGGCTCTCGACGAAAGGTGCAAGCGGCAGGGCCTTTTCGCGCAGCCGCAGTGTCACGATCTCACGACCGCGCTTCCAAGTGACCAGGAGGGTGAAGATGATCGATGCCACGACCAGAGGAAACCAGCCACCCTGGGGAATCTTCACGATATTCGCGCCGAAGAATGCGAGGTCGATCACAAGAAAGAACGCCACTGCCGCGGCGGCGAATCCGGCACCGAAATCCCATCGCACGCGCATGACCAGGCCCAGCAGCAGGGTATCGATGGCGAACGTCGCGGTGACGGCAATGCCGTAGGCCGCGGCGAGGTTGCTCGAACTCTGGAAGCCCAGTACCAGCAGGGCCACGCCGCTTGCCAGAGTCCAGTTGACGAAGGGGATGTAGATCTGGCCGGCCTCGGAAGCCGAGGTGTGACGGATGAACAGCCGCGGCGCGTAGCCCATCTGAATCACCTGGCGGGCAACCGAGAACGCGCCCGAGATAACGGCCTGCGAGGCAATCACTGTCGCTGCGGTGGCCAGGGCGATCATGGGATAAAGCGCCCAGCCTGGCGCAAGCAGGTAGAACGGATTGCGCACCGCCTCGGGCGTGGTGAGCAGCAGTGCGCCCTGGCCGAAGTAGTTGAGCACCAGGGCAGGCAGAACATAGGCGAACCAGATCAGCCGGATCGGACGACGGCCAAAGTGGCCCATGTCGGCGTACAGGGCCTCCGCGCCGGTGATCGCCAGCACCACGGCGCCGAGAATGAAAAAGCTTGCCACGCCGTGCGCGGCGAAGAATTTCAGGGCGTGGATCGGCAACAGCGCAACGAGAACCTGTGGATGCTGGAGAATGGCGAGCGTCCCCAGCAGGGCCAGCACGCCGAACCAGACCAGCATGACGGGACCGAACAAGGTGCCGATCGAGGCGGTACCGTGCTGCTGGATGGCGAACAGACCCACCAGGATGCCCAGTGCGAGCGGCGCGATGAAGGGATGCAGGGCCGGTGCGCCCATTTCCAGGCCTTCCACGGCGGACAGCACGGAGATGGCCGGTGTGATGAGGGTGTCGCCGAAGAACAGCGAGGCGCCGAGAAAGCCCAGAGACATCACGATCCAGCGGCTGCGTGACGCCAGGGGAACATGCCCCTGCAGGAGAGAGAGCAGGGCGAGAATGCCGCCTTCCCCCTTGTTGTCGGCGCGCATCATGACGCTGACGTACTTGAGTGAGACCACCAGCATCAGCGACCAGAAGATCAGCGAGAGAATGCCCAGCACATTGTCCTGGCTCAGTGCCAGGCGATGCCCGCCGAACACTTCCTTCATCGTGTACAGGGGACTGGTGCCGATGTCGCCGAAGACGACCCCCAGAGCCCCGAGTGCGAGGGCGCTGGCCGTGGTGTGTGCCGGGCGGGGCTGGCTCATTCTTGTGCCGGAGCTGTCACAGGCGGACGGCGTCCTGACGGGCGATCTTTATCCGGCATTGTCTGGCGGGGCGTCCGAAGTCATTCAGAATAGCATGGTCGCTGTGCTTCGGGCACTCCGGCACGGGCAGCGGATTCACGCTGGCCGGCGACGTTGCCACCATACATAGGCGCCAATGATGAGGGTGACGAAGGCGATGACGCCCGCGGTGATGAAGTGCTGGTATTCGCGGATGAGCGCCTCGTTGCCGCCGAGGAAATAGCCGAACAGCGTGAGCACGACCGACCACAGGCCGGCACCGAGACAGGTATAGAGCGCGAACGCGGCGAGGTTCATGCGCGTGAGCCCGGCGGGAATCGAGATCAGGTGACGGATTCCCGGAATCAGGCGGCCGGTGAAGGTGGACACCGCGCCGTGCCTCGCGAAGAAGACATCGGTCCTGCGCAGCAGTTCGGGACGCACGAAGAACCAGCGGCCCCATCGTTCCAGGAAGGGGCGGCCGAGCCACAGCGCGACGACGTAGTTGAACGACGCGCCGACCAGACTGCCGACGGTCGACGCCAGCACGATCAGTCCGAAGTTCATCTGTCCCTGGTGCGCGAGATAACCCGCCGGGATCAGCACCAGTTCGCTCGGCACCGGCAGCACCGTGGACTCCAGCGCCATCAGGACGAAGATGCCGGTATAGCCCCAGTCATGGACGGTGGCGAGGATCCAGTCGATGAAGTCGTGGAGCATGATGGTGAGCGGTGAGCGGTGAGCGGTGAGCGGTGAGTGGTGAGTGGTGGGCTCTGAGCGGGTTATATCGTCTCACTGTTTACCGTTCACCGTCTCACACGACAGCTTCTTCCTTCTTCTCCACCGGCTTGATGAAGTGCTCGCGCTTGACGCCGAACATCAGCAGCAGCGGGCTGGCGACCAGGTTCGAGGAGTAGATGCCAAACATGATGCCAATGGTCAGCGCAAGCGCGAAGTTGTGCAACGCCTCGCCGCCGAAGAACAGCATGGAGAGCACCATGATCTGGGTCGAGCCGTGGGTGATGATGGTGCGGCTCATGGTGCGGGTGATGGCGTCGTCGATGATGTGAGGGATGGTCGCGCCGCGCATCTTGCGGATGTTCTCGCGGATGCGGTCGAACACCACCACCGATTCGTTGACCGAGTAGCCGAGGATCGCCAGCACGCCGGCCAGCACGGTCAGCGTGAACTCCCACTGGAAGAAGGCGAATACACCAAGGATGATCACGATGTCGTGCAGGTTGGCAAGCATCCCCGCCACCGCGAAGCGCCATTCGAAGCGCACCGCGAGATAGGCCATGATGCCGAAGGAAACCACCAGCAGCGCCAGTGCACCGTTGTCGTAGAGTTCCTTGCCGACCTGCGGGCCGACGAAGTCGACGCGCTTGAGTTCGACCGTTCCATCAGTGGCCTTCAGGGCCGTCATGACACGGTTGCTGGTGTCCGCCGCGTTGGCGTCACCCTTGTTGGGCAGGCGGATCAGCACGTCGTGGCTGGTGCCGAAGTTCTGCACGGAGATTTCGGGCAGGCCCGTCTTTTCCAGTGCGGTGCGGATGGCAGGGAGGTTGGCTGGCTGGGTGTAGCTGACCTCGATCAGCGTGCCGCCGGTGAAATCGACGCCGAGATTCAGGCCGCGGTCCCACAGCGCCCATATCGAGAACAGGAAGGTGATCAGCGAAATCGCCGTCGTCGCCTTCCCCCAGCTCATGAAGGGAATGGTTTTCCGGAAGGGGAAGAATTCAAGCATGATCGGTTCCTTAGATCGAAACCTTGGACAGACGCGGCTGACGGCCGTAGCTGAGGTTGACCATCGCGCGCGACACGGTTACCGCGCTGAACATGGATGTGAGAATACCCAGGCACAACACCACCGCGAAGCCGCGCACCGGGCCGGAGCCCAGCCAGAACAGCGCGATGCCGGCGATCAGGGTGGTGACGTTGGAGTCGAGAATCGTGGCCCAGGCGCGTTCGTAGCCGGCGTGGATCGCGGCCTGCGGCGTGGCGCCGTTGCGCAGTTCTTCCCGTACGCGTTCGTTGATCAGCACGTTGGCGTCGATCGCCATGCCGAGGGTGAGGGCGATCGCCGCCATGCCGGGTAGCGTCAACGTGGCCTGCAGCATGGAGAGCAGGGCGACCAGGAAAAAGCCGTTGATGGCGAGCGCGACCGAGGAGAACAGGCCGAACACGCGATAGTAGATGGTCATGAAGGCCACCACCGTGAGGAATCCCCAGATATTGGAGTGGAAGCCTTTGGCGATGTTTTCCGCGCCCATGCTGGGGCCGACGGTACGTTCCTCGACGATCTGCATCGGCGCGGCCAGCGCGCCGGCGCGTAGCAGCAGCGCGACGTCGGATGCTTCCTGGGCGGACTCCATGCCGGTGATCTGCACCCGGCCGCCGCCGATTTCCTCACGGATCACCGGTGCGGTGATTGCTTCGGCGACCCCCTTCTCGATCAGCAGGATGGCCATGCGCTTGCCGACATTCTCGCGCGTGATGTCCTTGAAGATGCGCGCGCCCTTGCCGTCGAGGTTGATGTGTACCGCCGCCTGGCCGCTCTGGCTGTCGAAGCCGGGCGAGGCGTCGGTGATCGAGTCGCCGGTCAGCACCACGTCTTTTTTCACCGCAATCGGCACGCCTTCGCGGCTTGGCACGATCTCTGCCCCAAACGGCGCCTGGCCCTGGCCGATGGCGATCGGGTCGGCCTGCTCGTCGACCATGCGCACTTCCAGCGTGGCGGTGCGGCCGAGGATGTCCTTCGCCTTGGCGGTGTCCTGCACACCGGGCAGCTGCACGACGACGCGGCTGGCGCCCTGCTGCTGAATCACTGGCTCGGCGACCCCGAGTTCGTTGACGCGGTTGCGCAGTGTGGTGATGTTCTGTTGCAGGGCGAATTCCTGCACGCGCTTTTCCGATTCGGGCTTGAGGCGTGCGGTGAGGGTGAAGCCGTCGGCCTGGTCTTCGGAGGTGAAAGCCAGATCGGTGAACGTCGTGCCCAGCTTGTTGGCGGCGGCGTCGCGCTGGTCGCGCGTGGCGAAGTGGACCGTGACGGCGTTGCCCTCGCGGACGATGCGGCCGTAGCGGATCTTGTCGCTACGCAACTCCGTGCGAAAGTCGTTCTGGTAGCGCACCGCGGCTTTTTCCAGTGCCGCCTTCATGTCGACTTCCAGCAGGAAATGCACGCCACCGCGCAGGTCGAGGCCGAGGTACATCGGCAGTGCATTGATCGAGGAGAGCCAAGCCGGCGAGGCCGACACGAGGTTGAGCGCGACGGTGTAACGGTTGCCGAGCGCGGTCTGCAGCACGTCCTTCGCCTTGATCTGCGTATCGGTGCTGGCGAGGCGGACCTTGACGCTGTTGCCCGCCAGTTCGGCGCCGTGATAGGCGAGCCCCCCTGTTTTCAGTGCGGCCTCGATCTGGCCCAGCAGTGCCGTATCGGCCTTTTCGGTGGTACGCACCGGCGAGACCTGGACAGCCGGCACCTCGCCGAAAAAGTTGGGCAGGGCGAAAAGAAAGGCCACCACCAGCGTGATGCCGACGAGGATGTATTTCCAGAGCGGATAGCGGTTCATTTCCGAGGTTGGGCGTTAGGAGTTGGCGGCTAGGGAATTCGGGGGATGCAGGGCTGGATATCGCATGCACGAGGCCGCAAAACCCTGGCCCCTGGATTCTGGTTCCTGTTCCCTTGCAGTCACAGGCTCTTGATCGTGCCCTTGGGCAGCAGCGTCTGGATCGCCTGCTTCTGTACGTGAGTGATCACGCCGTCGGCGATTTCCAGTGCGACGTACTGCTCGCCGAGCTTCGTTACTTTGCCGACCTGGCCACTGGCAGTGACGACCTCATCGCCCTTGGTCAGGTCCGACAGCATCTTCTTCTGCTCCTTGGCGCGCTTCATCTGCGGGCGGATGAGCATGAACCAGAACAGGATGAAAATGATGATGAGCGGCAGGAAATCCGTGAGACCGGGGGTGGCCGGCGCGGCGGCCTGGGCATGCGCAAGTGAAATCATGGAATGAAGCTCCAGTTCAGGGCGATTCGACTAAAACCTAAGGATTCTACCATCCGCGAGATTGCTGTTCGCCAAACCGGGCCGCGAAGTCGGTGAAGCGCCCTGTCTCGATCGCGGCACGCATCGCGGCCATGAGGCGGTGGTAGGTGTGCAGATTGTGGATCGTCGCCAGCCGTGCGCCGAGAATTTCGCCCGCACGGATCAGGTGGTGGACGTAGGCGCGCGAGAAATGGGTGCAGGTGTGGCAGTCGCACTCCGGGTCGATCGGCGCGGTGTCGAGCTTCCAGCGCGCGTTGCGGATGCGCAGCTCGCCGCGCTGGGTGAAGAGGATGCCGTGGCGTGCGTTGCGCGTCGGCAGCACGCAGTCGAACTGGTCGATGCCCTGCGCCACCGCAGCGACCAGGTCCGACGGCGTGCCGACCCCCATCAGGTAGCGCGGCTTGTGCACAGGCAACTGCGGCGCGGTGTGGGCGAGGATGCGCGCCATGTCCTCCTTCGGCTCGCCGACCGACAGCCCGCCGATGGCGTAGCCGTCGAAGTCCATATTGATGAGCTCGCGCACCGATTCGTCGCGCAGCGCCTCGTACATGCCGCCCTGTACGATGCCATACAGCGCGTTGGGATTGCCGGCGTGCGCGGCCTTCGAACGCGCCGTCCAGCGCAGCGAAAGCCGCATCGAGTCGGCCGCTTCGCGTTCGGTCGCAGGATAGGGCGTGCACTCGTCGAAGATCATCACGATGTCGGAATTCAGCGTGCGCTGGATCTGCATCGAGATTTCGGGCGTGAGGAACAGCTTGTCGCCGTTCACCGGCGAGGCGAACTTCACGCCCTCCTCGCTGATCTTCCTGAGCTTGCCCAGGCTGAACACCTGGAAGCCGCCCGAGTCGGTGAGGATCGGCTTGTCCCAGCCCATGAAACGGTGCAGCCCGCCGAATTTTTCGATCACCTCCAGTCCGGGCCGCAGCCACAGGTGGAAGGTGTTGGAGAGCACCATTTCGAAGCCGATCCCGGTGAGCTCGGCCGGTGACATCGCCTTCACTGTGCCGTAGGTGCCGACCGGCATGAAGGCGGGTGTCTGCACCGTGCCGTGCGCAAGATGAAGCTGGCCGCGGCGCGCGCCGCCGTCGGTGGCGAGGAGGTCGAATTTCATTGCGGCCGCTCCAGACTGCTTTTTTCCAAAAACATCGCGTCGCCGTAGCTGAAGAAGCGGTAGCGCGCGCGGATCGCATGCGCATAGGCGGCGCGGATGGTGCCGACGCCGGAAAACGCCGAGACCAGCATCAGCAGCGTCGAGCGCGGCAGGTGAAAGTTGGTGAGGAGGGCGTCGACCACGCGAAAGCGGTAGCCCGGCGTGATGAAAATGTCGGTTTCGGCCGAGCCGGCGCGAAGCTTGTCCTGCTGTGCCGCCGCCTCCAGGGCACGCAGACTGGTGGTGCCGACCGCCACCACGCGGCCGCCGCGCGCGCGCGCGTCATGGATCGCATCGACCGTCGCCTGCGGGATCGTGTAGCGCTCGCTGTGCATGCGGTGCTCGGCGACGTCGTCGACACGCACCGGCTGGAAGGTGCCGGCGCCGACGTGCAGCGTCACCCGCGCGGTGCGGATGCCGCGCTCGCGCAGTGCGTCGAGCATCGCCTCGTCGAAGTGCAGACCGGCGGTCGGCGCCGCCACCGCGCCGGGCGCGTCGGCGTAGACGGTCTGGTAGCGTGCTTCGTCGTCCGCGGTTGGCGCGTGCTCGATGTAGGGCGGCAGCGGCAGGCGGCCGATCCGGTCGAGCACGTCGAGCACCGGGCGCGCGAACCGCAGCCGCGTGAGGTCGTCCTCTTTCGCCACGACCTCGACCGCCTCGTCGTCGGCGAGAAGCATGCGCGAACCGGGTTTCGGCGCATGGCTCGCACGGATGAAGGCGAGCGCCTCGAACTCGCCGGTCACCCGCTCGACCAGCAGTTCCACCCTGCCGCCGGAATCCTTGGCGCCGAACAGGCGCGCCTTGATCACGCGCGTGTCGTTCATCACCAGCAGATCGTCAGGACGCAGCAGCGCCGGCAGGTCGCGGAACTCCCGATCGGCGAGCGCACCGCCCGCGCCGACGTGCAGCAGCCGGCTGCCGCCGCGCACCGCAGGCGGAAACTGGGCGATGAGTTCGGAAGGGAGTTCGAAGTCGAAATCGGCGACACGCATGGGGCGCGATTATAGCCGCCGCCTTGCAGCGCCTCGGGCGAACGGTGATAATGCGCGGCTTCCGTGCCGGCCGCGTTCGCGGCCGGTCCCTTGCCCGGGTGGCGGAATCGGTAGACGCAGCGGATTCAAAATCCGCCGCCGCAAGGTGTGGGGGTTCGAGTCCCCCCCCGGGCACCAGCAGTCCAGTTATGGAGATGGCGCGTAGAGCCACGGGATACCAACCGGGGCGCGACGGGCTTTACGATACCAGGAGCCTCCGGGGTGGCCTGCGAACGCGATCTGATCGCGTCGATGGCAAGCGGGAGCGACTGCCGCCATTGCAAAGAGCATCGGTTTACAGAACCAATCGGCCAGGCCCACGCCCGTCGCGGGTGCCCCATCGCTTGCGGCCGATCCTGGCCGCCGCTACAATCTCCCCGGACGTGTCGCACGTCCAGCGCCCTTGCATGGCGCTCTCCTTTGGCTCATCGCTTTCACCGGCGAAGGGTTTCATTCGTTCATTTCAAGGAGAAAACCATGCGTCAAACCCGCACCAAAACCATTCAGGAAGACATCGTCGTCTGCGACCGTTGCCATCGCGAGATGGACCCGGAGAGCACGGATCTCGAGTGGCAGGAACGAATCGCGATACGTTTCCGCGCCGGCTATGGCAGCGTGTTCGGCGACGGCAATCTGGTCGAAGCCGATATCTGCCAGTACTGCCTGCAGGAAGTCTTCGGGAAATATCTGCGCATCACGGAGGACGATCCCTTCGACCCCAAACACAAGCTTGGCGATGAAGCATCCAGGGGCTACCAGGAATATCAGTTGCAGCAAATTCTGGCGACGGAGAATTTCCTGAAGAACTTCCGCGAGGCGGTTCAGGCCAGGCAAGAGAAAGACTGAACCTTCGGCGCCCCGGCAGATGCCGGGGCCTGATGAGCATGGAAACATGGACATTCGACCCATCCGACCGACTGAGTTGAATGCGCTGATCGCGCTGTATGCGCATCTGCACACGTCGGACGATCCCCTTCCGGAGCCAGTGGTCGTCGACGCCGTCTGGCAGGAACTCATGGCGAACCCGCGTGACAGGGTTTTCGGCGTCTACGTGGACGATAGCCTGGTCTCAAGCTGCGCCCTCACCGTCGTTCCGAATCTCACACGCGGGTGCAGGCCGTATGGCGTGATCGAGAATGTGGTGACCCATCCGGCCCATCGGAATAGGGGCTACGGCAAGGCGTTGCTGTCTCATGCGCTCTCGTTCGCCTGGTCCGTCGGCTGCTACAAGGTCATGGTGTTCACGGGAAAAAAGGACCCGGCGACGCGTCGATTCTACGAGGCGGCCGGATTTGATCGCCATGAAAAGCAAGCCTTCGTTGCCACGCCGACGGACTGATCTTGCGCGCCCCGGCGACTGGTTCGCCCCTCCCCGATGCTGGCGCCTCCCCGATTGCAGCGAAGGGGCTACTGGGCTAAACCCGGATTGTCCATTAGCCCCGCTTGCGGGAGAGGGCGAAAACCAGTCCATGCACCACGTTTGATGTCCAATGGACAATTTGGGCTAAAAAGAAAAAAAGACATGCAATTTTTTGCCATGTCATGCACGTCTTGCGGGTATCTGCTAACTTCGGCCATAGGCGGGCGGCGGCGGTGGCGAGCACCGGGCGACCGTCATGGCATCCCGGTGGAACAGGAGGTTGCACGCATGTCTTCAGCGGTTCAGGCGACACAGGGTGGCACGCACGAGGGCGCGTCGCTGCATGGCCCGATCTGCCGGCAATTGCAGGGGCATTACGCGCAGATTGCATCGGTGCACATGCGCGACCTCTTTGCCGCCGATACGCAGCGCTTCGAGCGCTTTTCGCTGCAGGTGGGCGACATCCTGCTCGACTATTCGAAGAATCGCGTCACCCCGGAAACCATGCAGCTGCTGGCGCAGCTGGCCGGGCAGGCGGATGTCGTCGCATGGCGCGAGCGCATGTTTGGCGGCGAGAAGATCAACAACACCGAAAACCGCGCGGTGTTGCACGTGGCCTTGCGCAATCGCAGCAACCGCCCGGTGATCGTCGACGGCGAGGACGTGATGCCGAAGATCAATGCGGTGATCGCGCGCATGAGTGCGTTCGCCGAGCAGGTGCGCAGCGGCGAGTGGCGTGGTTATACCGGCGAGCGCATCACCGACGTGGTGAACATCGGCATCGGTGGCTCCGACCTCGGCCCGCAGATGGTGTATCAGGCGCTGAAGCCGTACCGCCATCCGCGCTTGAAGGTGCACTTCATCTCCAACGTCGACGGTGCGCATGTCAAGGAAACGCTGGAAACGCTGAACCCGGAGACGACGCTGTTCATCGTGTCGTCGAAGACCTTCGCCACGCAGGAAACCATGACCAACGCGCATTACGCGCGCGACTGGTTTCTCGCGCAGTCGCAAGCGGAAAAGCACATCGCACGGCATTTCGTCGCAGTGTCGACGAACCGCGAGGCGGTGGCGGCGTTCGGCATCGATCCGGCCAATATGTATGAGTTCTGGGACTGGGTGGGAGGGCGCTATTCACTGTGGTCGGCGATCGGCCTGTCGATCGTTCTGGCGGTCGGCAGGGAACGGTTCATCGAACTGCTGGAGGGCGCGCACGCGATGGACGAGCATTTCCGGCACGCGCCGCTGGCACGCAACATGCCGGTGATCCTGGCGCTGCTGGGAATCTGGTACAACAACTTTTTCGATGCGGAATCGCACGCGATCCTGCCCTACGACCATTACCTGCGGAGCCTGCCGGCGTATCTCGAACAGGCCGACATGGAATCCAACGGCAAGTCGGTCGACCGCGACGGCAATGCGGTCGACTACGCCACCGGGCAGATCGTGTGGGGCGCCAGCGGCATCAACGGCCAGCATGCGTTCTACCAACTGCTGCACCAGGGCACCAAGATCATCCCTGCCGACTTCATCGTCTCGGTCACGCCGCACACCGAACTGCAGGAACACCACGACATCCTCATCGCCAATTTCCTGGCGCAGACAGAGGCGCTGATGCGCGGCCGCACGCGGGAGGAAACGCAGGCGCAGACCGGGCAGTTCGTGTCGCACAAGGTGTTCGAGGGCAATCATCCGAGCAACGCCATCCTGCTGCAGAAACTCACGCCGCATACGCTGGGGATGCTGATTGCGCTGTACGAGCACAAGATCTTCGTTCAGGGTGTGATCTGGAATCTCAATTCCTACGATCAGTGGGGCGTGGAGCTCGGCAAGCAGCTCGCCAGCCGCATCCTGCCGGAATTGCATGCCGATGCCCCGGTTTCCGGCCACGATGCGTCGACCAACGCGCTGATCAACTACTATCGACGCATGAGCCAACGCCAGGATGACGTGTAGTATAGGGGTACCATGAACCTCATCGCGGGCGACATCGGCGGGACCAAGAGTGGACTGGCCTGGGTGCGGGACGATGCCGTGAGCCCGCGCTTCGAGCGGGTCTATGCGAGCGCCGCGTTCGCATCCGTCGACGACCTGTTGCGGCAGTTCATCGCCGACGCCGGCGAGGTGGCCCCGCCCGAGCGCTTCCTGCTCGCGGTGCCGGGACCGGTCGATGCGCAGCGCAGCCGGCTCACCAATCTCGACTGGATACTGGATGCGGCCGCGCTCGGCCAGCGCCTTGGCGGCGCGGCGGTGCGGCTCGTCAACGATTTCGAGGCAGCGGCAGCAGGGGTGACGGCGCTGGCGCGGCACGAATTCGTCGCGCTCAATCCGCGTCCGGTCGAGGCGGATGGCGTGTGTGCCGTCACAGGGGCGGGAACCGGGCTCGGCCTTGCCTTTTTCGTCGGCGCAGCGCAGATGCCGCGCATCTTCCCCAGCGAGGGAGGGCACAGCGATTTTGCGCCGGCCGACGCACGCCAGGCACGCCTGCTCGACAGGCTGCGGGCACGTTACGGCCATGTGTCGTGGGAGCGTGTGGCCTCCGGCTCCGCGCTCGACGATCTGTACCGCTTCTGCTGCGCCGAACGCGGGGAGGCGCCGGGCGACACGCCGGTCGACGGGGCCGCGCTGTCGGCGCGCGCGGCCGCAGGCGACCCCGCCGCCGATGCGGCGCTCGATCTTTTCACCGACCTCTACGGAGCCTGGGCCGGCAATGTCGCCTTGCTGTTCCAGCCGCGCGGCGGCCTGTATCTTGCCGGCGGGGTCAGCCGCCATCTGCGCGAACGCCTGCTGGCGCCGCGCTTCATGCGTGCGGCCACGGACAAGGGGCGCATGCGCGGCGCGGTCGAACGAACACCGATTTTTCTGGTCACCAGTGAGCGGCTCGGCGTGGCCGGCGCCATGGTGCTCGGCCAGACCCCTTCACTGCGGCAATTCAATTCAACAAACGTTTGAACCGGGAGGAGCTCCATGACGATTTCGAAGGACGAGCAGGCACGGCGTTTCCGCTACTACACCGAACCGCGCATGGTGACCGCGCTGACGCGACGCACACTGGCGCTGGTGCTGGCCGGCGGCGAAGGCTCGCGCCTGAAGGACCTGACCGCTTGGCGCGCCAAGCCGGCCGTGCCGATCGGCGGCAAGTACCGCATCATCGATTTTCCCCTGTCCAATTGTGTCAATTCGGGAATCCGCCGTATCGGTGTGCTGACCCAGTACAAGTCGCATTCGCTGATCCGCCACCTGCAGCGCGCGTGGGGTTTCATGCGCGCCGAGATTGGCGAGTTCGTCGAGATCCTGCCTGCGCAGCAGCGCACCCACAAGAAGGAGTGGTACCAGGGGACGGCCGATGCGCTGTACCAGAACATCGACATCATGCAGCGTCATCACCCCGACTACGTGCTCGTGCTCGGCGGCGATCACGTCTACACCATGGATTACTCCGACATGCTGCTCCATCATGTGCAGCAGGAGGCCGATTTCACCGTGGGCAGCATCGAGGTGCCGATCGGCGAAGCCAGTGCCTTCGGCGTGATGTCGGTCGACGAGAACCTGCGCATCACGCGCTTCAGCGAAAAGCCAAAGCATCCCGACTGCGTCCCCGGCAAGCCGGACACCGCGCTGGTGTCGACCGGCATCTATATTTTCTCCAAGGATTTTCTCTACAGGACGCTCATCGAGGACGCCGCCGACAGCGATTCCTCGCACGACTTCGGCAAGGACATCATTCCCTCGAAGATCGGCAGCGCCCGCGCGGTGGCCTATCCCTTCCGCAACAAGGCCGGCCGCCCCGCTTACTGGCGCGACGTCGGCACGCTGTACTCCTACTGGCAGACCAACATGGAACTGTGTTCGGTCGAGCCAGAGCTCAACCTGTACGACCGCGACTGGCCGATCTGGACCTACCAGCCGCAGTATCCGCCGGCGAAGTTCATCTTCGACGACGAGGGGCGGCGCGGCGAGGCGATCGACTCGCTGATCGCCGGCGGCTGCATCCTGTCCGGTGCCCGCGTGAAACGGTCGGTGCTGTTCTTCGCCACCACGGTGGAACAGCAGACGCTCGTCAAGGACAGCGTGATCCTGCCCAAGGTGAGCATCGGTCGCAACTGCCGCATCACCCGTGCGATCATCGACAAGGGCACGGTCATTCCCGACGGCTTCGTCATCGGCGAGAACCTTGCGGAGGATGCCCGGCGTTTCCACGTGACCCCGGAGGGCATCGTGCTGGTGACGCCAGCGATGCTGGGGCAGAATCTCTACGCGCGCTGGCAGGACGAATTCGATGGCTGAGCAGCTCAATGTCGTGCTGTGCTGGCACATGCACCAGCCGTATTACCGCGACGGACTCGCCGGGGCCTACCGGCTGCCCTGGGTCTACCTGCACGGCATCAAGGACTACAGCGACATGGCGGCGCATCTGGAGGACCACCCCGCCATGCGCGCGGTGATCAACTTCGTTCCGGTGCTGCTGGAGCAACTCGACGACTATGCGGGCCAGCTCGAAGACCTGCTGAAGGGCGGACGGGCGACGCAGGATCCCATGCTCAACCTGCTGGCCGGAGTCGAGCCGATTCCGGCCGATCCCGCGAAGCGTCTGCGCATCATTCTTGATTGCCAGCGTGCGCACACGCAGCGCATGATCCAGCCGCATGCCGCCTTCGCGCGCTTGCTGGAACTGGGGGGGGGCAGCGGGGATGCCGTCGATGGCAGCCCGGCCACACCCTGGCAGTTGGGCTACCTGTCGGAGCAATATTTTCTCGATCTGGCGACCTGGTATCACCTTGCCTGGCTCGGTCATTCGCTCGCACGGCAAGCCCTGCCGCAGCGTCTCATGGCGCAGGAGAAAGGGTTTGGGGAAGCCGACCGGCGCGCCCTGCTGGATCTCATCCAGCACACGCTTGCCGGGCTGGTGCCGCGCTACCGGGTGCTCGCCGAACGTGGGCAGATCGAGTTGTCCATGACGCCGTGGGGACATCCCATCGTGCCGCTGCTCAACGATTTCACCAATATGCGCGACGCCCTGCCCGATGCGCCGGCACCGGTCGCGGCAGCGTATCCCGGCGGTGCGGAGCGCGTACGCTGGCACCTGCGCTACGGTCTCGAAGTGTTCGAACGCCATTTCGGCAGCAGGCCGGCCGGCGTGTGGCTGTCGGAAGGCGGCGTTAGCGAGGATGCGTTGGCCCAGCTCGACGAATTCGGTATCCGCTGGACGGCGTCGGGAGAGGGCGTGTGGCGCAACAGCTGCGTCAAGTCGGGTTGCCCGATGGAGCAAACCACGGCGAAACGCGGGCTGTTCTCGCCGGCACGCTTCGACGCGCGGGACGTGCGGGTGTTCTTCCGCGACGACGGATTGTCGGATCTGATCGGCTTCAAGTACAGCAATTGGCACGCCGACGACGCCGTTGGTGATTTCATCCAGCACCTGGAAAACATCGCCGGTTTCTTCGGCGACGAGGCGGACAAACATGTCGTGTCGGTCATTCTTGACGGTGAAAATGCCTGGGAGTACTACCCGGACAACGGCCATCACTTCCTCGATGCGCTGTACCGCAGACTGTCCACGCATCCGACCCTGCAGATGCGCACTTTCGCCGGCGTTGCGGCGGAGCTGCCCGTGCGGCAGATGAAGACGCTCGCAGCGGGCAGCTGGGTCTACGGCAGCTTTTCCACCTGGATCGGTTCGGAGGACAAGAACCGCGGCTGGGACCTTCTGGTGGCGGCCAAGCGCGATTTCGACGAGGCCGTTGCCGCCGGCGATCTCGGTGGCGACGCGCTGCGGCAGGCGACGCGCCAGCTCGCCGTATGCGAAGGGTCCGACTGGTTCTGGTGGTTCGGCGATTACAATCCGGCGGGCAGTGTCAGCGATTTCGAGCAGCTGTTCCGCGCCCAGTTGCGCGAACTTTACCGCCTGATCGGCGTGGCGGCGCCGCTCACGCTCGATGTGCCGCTGTCGCACGGACGCGGTCATGCAGAGAACGCCGGCACCATGCGCAGGAATACCTGATGATTTCGGCGTCATCCACGAAGGAACGCGAAGAAGGCGACGTCCTGCGTGTCGGCGCTGCCGGAATTCCGGTGCACGGACACGGCCAGACAGGGACAGACTGTTTCCTTCGCGTCCCGTCGCACCCTTCGCGGACAAACAAGGGGTTTCCCGCATGATCCGGTCCGCGCGCCGTGCCGGGGTGCTGCTGCATCCGACCTCGCTGCCTTGCGGCACACTGGCGGACGCCCCGCGCTGGCTGGAGTTCCTGCACGCTTCCGGGTTTTGCGTATGGCAGATGCTGCCGCTTGGGGTCCCGCTCGCCGGCTTGTCGCCTTACCAGTCCGTGTCCGCCTTCGCGGTCGATCCGTCGCTGTTCCCCGAAGGCGATATCGACCCCACCGGCTATGCCGACTGGCAGGCACGGCAGGCGCATTGGCTCGACGATTTCGCGCGCTTCACGGTGATCAAGGCAGAGCAGGGCGGCACGCCGTGGACCGAATGGCCGCAGGCGCTGCGTGACCGCGAGCCCGGCGTGATGGTGCGTTTCGACATCGCGCACGGCGAGGCGCTGGACACGGTCAGGCGCGCGCAATACCGCGCGGTGACGTACTGGCATGGCCTGCGTACACAGGCCGCGGCACGCGGCATCCTGCTGTTCGGTGACATGCCGATCTTCGTCGCCCACGACAGCGCCGACGTGTGGGCGCGGCGCGACCTGTTCCTGCTAGACGCCGGCGGCTATCCGGAAGTCGTCACCGGCGTGCCACCCGACTACTTTTCCGCGACCGGGCAGCGCTGGGGCAACCCGCATTACAACTGGGCGGCGATGCAGGCCGACGGCTTTGCCTGGTGGCGCGCGCGGCTGGCGGCGCATTTTGACTGGTTCGACCTGGTGCGCATCGATCATTTTCGTGGCCTGGCCGCCAGCTGGCACATCCCGGCGAGCGAGCCCACCGCGGCACACGGCGCATGGGTGCCGACCCCGGGTGCCAATCTGCTGCAGGCGATTGCCGACACCATGGGGCCGTTGCCCCTGGTGGCCGAGGATCTCGGCATCATCACGCCCGATGTCACCGCCCTGCGCCAGCAGTTCAAGCTGCCCAACATGGCGGTGTTGCAGTTCGCTTTCGACGGACACGCCAATAATCCGCACAAACCGGAGAACGTGCAGGCGGACACGGTTTATTACACCGGCACCCACGACAACGACACCACGGCCGGCTGGTGGCAGGCGCTGCCCGAAACGGTGCGCGAACAGGTCATGGCGCAGCTTGGCGCCGTCGATGCGGCGGCGGTGCCGGACATCATGGCCGACGCCGTGCTGCACAGCCGCGCCGGGCTTGCCATCCTGCCGTTGCAGGATTTGCTCGGCCTCGGTAGCGTGGCGCGCATGAACACGCCTGGCACGGTCACCGGCAACTGGACCTGGCGCTTCGCATGGGATGCGCTGACGCCCGAACTGATCTCGCGCCTGCTTGAAAAAAACCGGAAAGCCCAACGATGCCCCATACCAAACAGCGGATGAACGTCCCCGGCCCGGCCGCGCCCCTGCAGGTGATCGATGAATCGATCGCGCGCCTGCAGGCCGGCACGCACCACGACCCCTTCGAGGTGCTGGGCTTGCATGTCCAGAGCGACGGCCACAGACTGTTCCGCGTCTTCCTGCCGCCGGCCGAAGCGATCGAGGTGGCGGACACGCGCATGACGCGCATCGCCGGTACCGATTGTTTCGAACTCCGCATTCCGCCCGGCGCGGCTGTCGAGCCGCACCCCCTGCTGCGTTGGCAGCACAAGAGAACCGGTCACTGGCACACGGCACGCTCGTCCTATACCTTCGCCCCGCAGCTTGGTGAGCTCGATTTGCACCTGCTCGGCGAGGGCCGCCATCTCCAGGCGTGGAAGGTGCTCGGCGCGCGCCTGGCCTGCGTCGACGGCATCGACGGCTGCCAGTTCGCCGTGTGGGCACCAGCGGCGCAGCGCGTCAGCGTGATCGGCGACTTCAACGACTGGGACGGCCGTCGCCACCCCATGCGCTGCCGCGGCGCCACCGGCATCTGGGAGCTGTTCATCCCCGGCCTTGCGGCGGGGCAGGCGTACAAGTATGAAATCCTCGGCCCGCACGGCCAGCTGGTGAAAAAAACCGATCCGTATGCACGCCGCATGTTCCTGCGCCCGGAAACCGCCAGCCGCGTGCCGGAAGACCAGACCCACGTGTGGGGCGACGCCGCCTGGGTCGACGCCCGCGCCGGCTTCGACTGGCAGCATCGTCCCATCAGCGTCTACGAGGTGCACCCCGGCTCGTGGCGGCGGCACGCGGATGGCAGCTTCTACGGCTGGAACGAGCTCACCGCCGAACTCATCCCCTACGTGCAGGAACTCGGCTACACCCACATCGAACTCCTGCCGGTGGCCGAGCATCCGCTCGACGCCTCGTGGGGCTACCAGGTGTCGGGTTACTACGCGCCCACTGCGCGCTTCGGCACGCCCGACGATTTCCGCGCCTTCGTCGACGCCTGCCACCAGGCCGGTATCGGCGTGCTGCTCGATTGGGTGCCGGCGCACTTCCCCAAGGACGACTGGGCGCTCGCCCGTTTCACCGGCGAGGCGGTGTACGAACATGCCGACCCGCGTCGTGGCGAGCACCAGGACTGGGGCACCCTCATCTTCAACTTCGGTCGTCACGAAGTACGCAACTTCCTCATCGCCAATGCGCTGTACTGGCTGGAGGAATTTCATATCGACGGCCTGCGCGTCGACGCCGTCGCCTCCATGCTGTATCTCGATTACTCGCGGCGCGACGGCGAATGGCTGCCCAACGCCTATGGCGGACGCGAGAACATCGAAGCCATCCATTTCCTGCGCGAGCTGAACACCGCGGTGCACGGGCGTTTTCCCGGTGTGCTCACCATCGCCGAGGAATCGACCGCCTGGCCTGCGGTATCCCGCCCGGTCGAACTCGGCGGACTCGGTTTCTCGATGAAGTGGAACATGGGCTGGATGAACGACAGTCTTGCCTACATCGAGCAGGACCCCGTGCATCGGAAATATCACCACAACCGACTCACTTTCAGCCAGATGTACGCGTGGACCGAGAACTTCGTGCTGCCGCTGTCGCACGACGAGGTCGTGCACATGAAAAAGAGCCTGCTCGACAAGATGCCGGGCGACACCTCGCAGCGTTTCGCCAACCTGCGCCTGTTCTATGCCTGGCAGTATGCCCATCCAGGCAAGAAGCTGCTGTTCATGGGCGGCGAATTCGCGCAATGGAACGAATGGCGCGAGGCCGGCCAGCTCGACTGGGCGCTGCTGCGTTTCCCCATGCACGACGGCATCCGCGCGCTGCTGCGCGACCTCAACCGGCTCTATCGCAGCGAAGGCGCATTGCACGATTACGACTTCGACCCACGCGGCTTCCGCTGGATCGACTGCCACGACGCCGACCAATCCGTGTTGAGCCTGCTGCGGCAGGGGCGGGACGAGTCCGACCGTATGGTGATTCTGCTCAACTTCACCCCCGTACCTCGCCATGGCTATCGCATCGGCGTGCCGGCCGCGTCCGCGTGGGGCGAAGTGCTCAACAGCGATTCCATGTATTACGGCGGCGGCAACCTCGGCAACGGCGCGCCGATCGCCGCGCAAAACCAGCCGTGGATGGGGTTCGAGCAGTCGATCGAAGTCGTCCTGCCGCCGCTGGGTGCGATCTTTCTCAAGCCGTGCCCGTAAAATACGGGCAAGACAACGATACAAAGCGGAGCAATGAACATTCTTTTTGCCGCCAGCGAGGCGTATCCGCTGGTGAAGACCGGCGGCCTGGGTGACGTCGCCTACAGCCTGCCCAAGGCCCTGCACGCACGGGGCGCGGACATCCGTCTGGTCCTGCCGGGCTACCACAGCCTGCTGCGCCAGCTCGACGCGATACGCATCGCCGGCTGGCTGGACGTGCGCGGCAGCGAGCGCACGTTCGGCGTGCGCGTGCTGGAAACGCGCCACGCTGCCTATCCGTTTCCGCTGTGGATCGTCGACTGCCCGCCGCTGTTCGATCGCCCCGGCAACCCCTACGTCGGCGAGAACGGCCGCGACTGGCCGGACAACGCTGAGCGCTTCGCGGTGTTCGCGCGCGCCGTCGCGCTGCTCGCGCAGGATGCGCTGGGTGTCGGCTGGCGCCCCGACGTGGTGCACAGCCACGACTGGCAGACCGGACTGGTGCCCGCCTTTCTCGCCGACCTGGCGGCTCCGCCGCGGACCGTGTTCACCATCCACAATCTGGCTTATGGCGGCTATTTTCCGCATGCCGATTTCGTTCGTCTGCAATTGCCGGCGCACTGGTGGAACCCGGAAGGCGCCGAGTTTCATGGTGGTCTCTCGATGCTCAAGAGCGGCATCGTCTACGCCGACGCCATCACCACCGTGAGCCCGACCTACGCGGAGGAAATCTGCACCCCGGGGTTCGGCTACGGGCTCGATGGCCTCCTGCGCTCGCGCCGCCACAAGCTCACCGGCATCCTCAACGGCATCGACACCGACGCGTGGAACCCCGCCACCGACCTGCATCTGCCCGCGCACTATTCGAAACTGCGCATTCAGCCGGGCAAGCGGCACAACAAGCGGGCCCTGCTTGAACGTTTCCAGCCGGTGGACGACGAACTGCTCGACGCCCCCCTGCTCGGCATGGTCGGACGTCTCGTCGAGCAGAAGGGTATCGACTGGATTCTTGCCGCAATGCCGGTACTGCTCGCCGAAACGGATGCGCGCTTCGTCGCGCTCGGTAGCGGCCAAACTTTGTACGAGCAGAAACTGCAACGCCTGGCGCAGCAGCATCCGGATCGCATCATGGTTGAAATCGGCTACGATGAAGAACTGGCGCATCGCATCGAGGCCGGTGCGGACATTTTTCTCATGCCGTCGCGTTTCGAGCCCTGCGGGCTCAACCAGATGTACAGCCTGCGCTACGGCACGCCACCGGTGGTGTTCCGTACCGGCGGTCTGGCCGACACCGTGGTCGACGCCGACGCGGCGCATTGCGCCGACGGTACCGCCACCGGCTTCGTGTTCGACCAGCCCGAAGTTTCGGGCTTCCTCGATGCCATCCGCCGCGCGCTCGACCTGTACCGGCAGCCCAAGGCGTGGCGCCGGCTGCAGCAGACCGGCATGCGCCAGAACTTCGACTGGTCCGAAAGTGCGGGCCATTACCTGTCCCTCTATGCCACCTGATAGTTGCCGGGGTTGTCATGTCCGCCAAAACATCCGAAGAACTCTGCACACTTTCCGCCTGTCCGTTTTCGCTGAAACCGCTGCCGGCGGACACCGAGGCCCTGCGTCGCGATTTCGAGCGTTACCAGTATTACCATCTGGGCCGCCCGTACGGCTCCCCGCCGCTGTACACCTACCATGCGCTCGCCTGGTCCCTGCGCGACCGCATCATGTCCGACTGGATGAACACCTACACCGGGCGCGACCAGCCGGGCCGCCGCCGCGCCTACTACCTGTCGCTCGAATTCCTCATCGGTCGTGCACTGGGCAACCATGTCCTGAATCTCGACCTCGACGCCCCGACGCGCGAAGCGCTGCAAAGCTTCAGCCACACGCTGGAAGATGTCGTCGAGCAGGAGCCGGACGCCGGCCTCGGCAACGGCGGCCTCGGCCGCCTGGCCGCCTGTTTCATGGACAGCTGCGCCACCCTCAAGCTGCCGGTCATGGGCTATGGCATCCGTTATGAATACGGCATGTTCGGCCAGCGCATCGAGAACGGCTACCAGAAGGAAGAACCCGATCACTGGCTGCGTGCGGGCAATCCGTGGGAAGTCGAGCGCTCCGAGTTCACCTGCCGAGTGCACTTCGGCGGGCGCGTCGAGCATTTCCGCGACCCCGCCGGCATCCCGCGCGCGCGCTGGATCGACACCGACGACGTGCTGGCCATTCCGTTCGACATGCCGATCACCGGCTACCGCAACCGCGCGGTCAACACCCTGCGTCTGTGGAAGGCCGCCGCCACCGACGAATTCAACTTCGACGAATTCAGTGCCGGCAGTTATGGCGAGGCCGTACAGGCGAAGAACGAGGCCGAGCACATCTCGATGGTGCTCTACCCCAACGACAGCAGCGAAAACGGGCGCGAACTGCGCCTGCGTCAGCAGTATTTCCTTGCTTCTGCAAGTCTGCAGGACGTCATCCGCCAGTGGCGTGCGGCCGACAACAGCGATCTGGCGAAGTTCGCCGAACACAACGTGTTCCAGATGAACGACACCCATCCCTCCATAGCCGTCGCCGAGCTGATGCGCCTGCTGCTCGACCAGGAACGCCTCACCTGGGACCAGGCGTGGGCCATCACGCGCAACTGCATGGCCTACACCAACCACACCTTGCTGCCCGAAGCGCTGGAAAAATGGCCCGTCTCCCTGTTCGAGCGGCTGCTGCCGCGTCTTCTGGAGATCATCTACGAGATCAACGGTGCCTTGCTGCGCGAAGTTGCCACCCGCTGGCCCGGCGACATCGACCGTCGGCGCCGCATGTCGCTCATCGAGGAAGGCGAGGTACGGCAGGTGCGCATGGCCTGGCTCGCCATCGTTGGCAGCTTTTCCGTAAACGGTGTTGCCGCCCTGCATTCGCGCCTGCTGCGTGAAGGGCTGTTCCGCGACTTCTACGAACTATGGCCCGAGAAATTCAACAACAAGACCAACGGCGTCACCCCGCGCCGCTGGCTCGCGTACGCCAACCCCGGTCTTTCCGCGCTCATCACCCGCGAGATCGGCGATGGCTGGGTCGCCGATCTCGCCCAGCTCTCGCGCCTGCGGCCCCTCGCCGAGGCCGGACACGAGGCCTTCCAGGCCGAATGGCGCGCGGCCAGGCGTGCCAACAAGGTCCGTCTGGCCGCGCTGGTCAGGACTGAATGCGGTATCGAATTCAATCCCGATGCCCTGTTCGACGTGCAGGTCAAACGCATCCACGAATACAAGCGGCAGCTCCTCAACATTCTGCACGTCATCCACCTGTACAACCGCATCAACCAGCACCGCCTCGACGGCTGGGTCGACCGCTGCGTTCTCATCGGCGGCAAGGCCGCGCCCGGCTACCTCATGGCCAAACGCATCATCAAACTCATTACCAGCGTCGCCGATGTCGTCAACAAGGACCCCGACGTCGGCGGCCGGTTACGCGTCGCCTTCCTGCCCAATTACCGCGTCACCAGCATGGAAATCATCGCGCCCGCCACCGATCTGTCCGAGCAGGTTTCCACCGCAGGCAAGGAAGCCTCCGGCACCGGCAACATGAAATTCATGATGAACGGCGCCGTCACCATCGGCACCTACGACGGCGCCAACATCGAAATCCTCGAGACGGTGGGCGAGGACAACTTCTTCCTCTTCGGCCTGCGCGCGGAGGAAATTGAGGAGCTGCGTCCGGACTACAATCCGCAGGCCTTCATCGACAGCGATCCTGACCTGCGCGATGTCGTCGGGCTGCTGCAATCCGACCATTTCAGCCTGTGCGAACCCGGCATCTTTCAGCCCATTCTCGATGCCATGCTGGACCCGAACGATCCCTGGATGACGCTGGCCGACTTCCGCAGTTACGTCGATGCGCAAAATCGCGTCGAGCAGGCCTGGCGCAATCCTGCCGGATGGACCCGCATGAGCATCCTGAATACTGCGTCGAGTGGCTATTTCTCCACCGACCGCACCATGCGGGAGTACAACGACGAGATATGGAAGCTGGTTGCGAACGGGGGGTGAGGAATACGACGGACTTTCCGTTCTTCCCTGCCCGGGTCCTGGAGGGCGGCGCAACATGGGACACCTGCGCAAAACGCCGCCGGCAAGTGCGGCGTCACCGCCGCCACCACGGCGTGTACGGACTGCGGACTGTATGGCAGCCAGCAGAACGACATATGGGGTGACGGGCCGAATGGCGCCGGCTTCAAGGCGCTCCGCGCATCGAAAGCGTTCGTCGCAACAGGACAACGGCAGCACGAAGATACCAGTGGCCGCTCGTCAGGTGTCGCGTTTTTCGGTATATCATGAAAACCTAATATATTGCGTTCCACAAGTTTCGGTATCCGGCTCTTGGGCCTTTCGTTTTCGTTCTCTATCTGGAGTCTTCCATGCAGATCAAACCCCTTCTGGTCGCCGTGACGACCGTGCTTGCTGGCCTGTCTGCGCCGGCGGGTGCCCAGCTTCTCCCCCCTGTGCTGCCGGTCCCGGCAGGTACGCCGCAATCGGCTGATCAGTGGATGAACCGCATGATGGATTTCACGCAGAATGCGTCGGCCTTCAAGGACCCGGCCGCGTTCGCGGCGTGGACCAACGCGATGACCGATCCGGCGATGGCCACTGCCATGGCCAGTCATCTGATGGAGCCGGGCAACCTGCTGCGCGCGATGACCACGATGATGCAGCCGGGCACGACGGCCAACTACATGCAGTTCCTCGACCCCAATATCTATCTGCGCTGGGGCGGGGCGATGATGAATCCGATGTGGTACACGCAGATGGCGCTGAACATGGCCGATCCCGGCAAGATGATGCGCTGGATGCTGCTGCCGATGGACCCCAAGGTGTGGAAGCTGGGGATGCAGATGATGGATCCCAACCTCTACGTGAAGTGGATGATGACGCCGACCGATCCGCGCGCGATGGCGCTGATGTTCGCGCCGATGAACCCGCAGCTCTACGGCAGCATGCTGGGTGGGGCGTTGAATCCGCAGCTGGTCGGCGGGCCGAACTCGACCTGGGGCACCTTCATGTACCCGGCGCAGCCGGTGGTGCAGGTGCAGGGCCATGCGCCGGTGGCCAGCCCGATCAACGTATGGGACCCGAGCACCTGGTTCAGCATGCTCAACATGTTCGGCATCAATCCTTCGGGCGGAACGGCCGGGACGGGTGCGACGACATCGTTCTTCCCCACCTTCGGCAGCGGCCCCAACCCCTATCTGCCGGCACCGCAGCCCGCGCAACCGTCCGCCGCTGCGGCACCCGTCGCCGTGCCGGCAGTCGCTCCGGCGCCTGCGGTTGCCCCCGCAGTGGCCCCCGCACCCGCCGGATTCGCGGTCCAGGCGGGCGCGCCGTCGACCCTGAGTCTCGGCGGTGATGCCCTGTTCAAGACGGGCAAGTCGTCCATCAAGGACCTGACCCCGGAAGGGCGCGCAAAACTCGACGATCTGGTTGCGAAGATCAAGGCATTCGGCGCGATCGACAGCATCAAGGTCACCGGCCATGCCGACAAGATGGGCAAGGCGTCCAGCAACAAAAAGCTGTCGCTGACGCGCGCGAAGGCGGTGACTGCCTATCTCAAGTCCAAGGGCGTGAAGGCCAAGACCTTTGCCACGGCGGGCGTGGGCGACACCCAGCCGGTCGTCGACTGCGACATGAAGCTGGCGAAGGATGCGCTGAAGGCGTGCCTCGCGCCCAACCGCCGGGTGGACATCGAGGTCGCCGGCGCGAAGAAATAAGACATCGGGCGGGACGCATTGGGGCGTAACCCGCAAAGCGGAGACGCTGCATTGCTTCATGGCGTCTGCACTTTTCACGGTGCACGCGGACATGAAAAAGGCCGGGACGTACCCGGCCTTTTTCATGGATAAAGCGGATCAGGCGGCCTGTACGGGGATTGCCTGGCGCGTATCGAGGATACGGTTGTCCGCATCCACGTATACCAGGTCCGGCGCGTAGCGCGCCAGTTCCAGCTCGTTGTAGGTGGCGTAGGTGGCGATGATCACGAGATCGCCCGGCCTGGCCTTGTGCGCGGCCGCGCCATTTACCGAGATGATCCCCGAATCGCGCGCCGCGCGGATGGCGTAGGTGGTGAAGCGCTCGCCATTGCTGACGTTGTAGATCTGGATCTGCTCGAACTCGTGGATGCCGGCCGCGTCCAGCAGGGTCTCGTCGATCGCGCAGGAACCTTCGTAATGCAGCTCCGAATGGGTGACGGTGGCCCGGTGCAGCTTGGACTTGAGCATCGTTCTCTGCATGACGGTGCCCTCAGGGAATTGCGAAAAAGGATCGACATTATACTCCCCTTCGACCTGCAAACCCCGTGGACGGTTCAATCGTGGGGGGTCGCCTGCGGGGTGGCGCGGCGTCACGTGGCCGGCGGGTTCAAGTTGCGGCGATCCACGCCGATTATCCTTTCAGGGGCCTTGGGGGCCTTGCGGACGGTCGCGACTGCGCGGCCCGGCATGACGCGGCTGGAGACGATATGGCGCAGCAGCAAAAAACACTGGATGATTGGCTGGCCTTTCTGGGCGCGGCCGATATCCCCGCGCTCCGGCATACCGCGCGCGAGCTGGGGCGGCTGCATGCCGACGAGGCACGCTTCACCGCCCGTGCCGTCGCGGATGTGGTGACCGACGATCCCTTGATGACGCTCAAGCTCCTGCGCCATCTGCAACGTCACAAGCTTCGTCGGCAGGAATACGAACTGGTTGATGTCAGGCAGGTGCTTCTGATGATGGGGCTGGACGCCTTCCTGCGCGACGTGCCGGCCTCGCCGCTGGTGGAGGAGATGCTGCATGCCCACCTGGATGCGCTGGTGCAGCTGCTGCAGACTGTGCGGCGTGCCCAGCGCGCGGCGTATTACGCTTACGACTGGGCGTTGCGGCTGCACGATCTACATGCGGAAGAGGTCTACGTTTCGGCGCTGCTCACCCATGCCTCGGAGATGCTGATGTGGTGTTTCAACCCCGGCCCGATGCTGGAGATACGCAGCCGCCAGCGCGCCGATGCCGCGTTGCGCAGTGCGGATGCGCAGCGCCAGGTACTCGGCTTCACCGGCATGGAATTCCAGCGTCGCCTGACGCTCGACTGGGGGCTGCCCGAATTGTTGCAGAATTTGACCGATCCCATGCTGGCGCGGTCGAGCCGGGTGCGCAACGTGATGCTTGCGGTGAATCTGGCGCGCCACTCGGCACAGGGCTGGGACGACGCCGCGCTGCCCGACGACTACCGTGCGATCGGCGAACTGCTGCGCATGGATCCGGAGGAGGCGCAGCGTCTGGTGCGCCGGTTGCCGGCCGCCGACGCTCCGCCGTGACGGATGCCGGCTTCAGGCGGGTCTGGGTGCGACGATCTTTTCCACCAGGGCGGCGAGGCGGGTGATCGCCTGCGCCGCGGGACAGCCGGGTTTTGCCAGCAGCAGCAGCTGGCGGCGCATGATCGCCTGACGCACTTCCGGATCGGACGGAATCTCGCCCATCGACTGCAGCCGGATCTCGCGTCCGGTTTCGCTGGTGACGAAACGGTCGAGCACCTGCTGCAGCTGTGTGGCGATGGTCTGCCCCGCGCCGGCCCGCGCGGCCTGGTTGACCACCAGGCGCACGAGCTGGCGCTGCTGCTGGCCTGCGAGCACCTTCACGGTGGCGTAGGCGTCGGTCAGCGAGGTCGGTTCCGGCGTCGCCACCATCAGCACTTCCGCGGCGAGCGACACGGCGAACAGCACCACGTCCGAAATTCCCGCGCCGGTGTCGAGCAGGACGATGTCGTAGCGCGGCACGACAGCGTAGATGGTGCGCATGAACTCGTCGCGCACTTCCGTGGTCAGGCGCGAATACTCGACCATGCCGGAGCCTGCCAGCAGCACCGAAAAGCCGCCGGGAGCCTGCAGGATCGCCTCGTCGAGCGCGCACTTGCCGGTGAACACGTCGTGCAGTGTCAGCTTGGGATAGAGATTCAGCACGACGTCGAGGTTGGCGAGGCCAAGATCGGCATCGAGTACCAGCACGCGGTGTCCGCGCTGCGCCAGCGCGGCAGCGAGGTTGGCAGCGACGAAAGTCTTGCCCACGCCGCCCTTGCCGCTGGTGATGGCGATCACCTTGTCGAGCGGCTTGAGCGGTGGCAGAGCGGCAGGCGTCGGCGAGGCAGCAGTCATGGTTTTCCTTGGGATGCGACGGCTGGCGCGGATTCGGCTTCGTTGCCGAAGTGTTCGAACAGCAAGCCCTTTTCCTCTGCACTGACCGAAACCTGGCGCGGCAGGTCGATGGCGCAGCGGTTGCGGCCGCCACGCTTGGCACGATAGAGCTGCAGATCGGCGCGTTCGAGCCAGAGCTCCGTGGTGGAGCGGATCCACTCGGGGGCGAATGCGCCGCCGATGCTGATCGTGACGTGCAGGTCGAGTACCGGCGAGGCGGCAATGGCGAGCGCCTCGATCGCGCGCCGGATGCGTTCGGCCACCTTCTCCCCGTAAAGCGGCCGGCAGTTCGGCAGCAGGATGGAAAACTCCTCGCCGCCGTGGCGTGCGACGGTATCCATCGGTCGCACGCAGTGGGTCAGGCATGCGGCGACGGCCCGTAACACTTCGTCGCCGGCCTGGTGGCCGTGGGTGTCGTTGATTGTCTTGAAGTGGTCGATGTCGAGCAGCAACAGCAGCACCGAGTCGCCCGAGCGCGCGACGGTTTCGATCGCGCGTTCGAGCAGGGCACGGAAATGGCGGCGGTTGGCCAGGCCGGTGAGCGGGTCGCGCGCTGAAAGCTCGCACAGGCCGTCGATCACGCGCTGCAGGTAGGCGGTCGGCGACTCGTCAGGCGCGGGCGTACTGTCCTGCACGGTGTGACTCAACAGGGCGCACGCGTCGTCGAGCCGCAGTGCGTCAAGGTCGATCGATGCGGAAGGGGCGCGTGGGGCCACAGAAAATGGGCGGTCGGGTAGGTGTCGTCACGGCGTCCCCTTTGCGGGGTGCGCCGGCATTGCGACAGAGTATGCGGGGGAATGTGTGGCGGATCAAGCACCCGCACCAACTCAGCACCCGTAACAACTGCCCGTGGCTTGATCCGGCAGGCAGGGCGCAACCGGGAGAAGCAACGAACTGCCGACCGTTTCCATCACCCTTCACGGGAAACAGAGCGTTGGATACCCTCGCGCCCCGTCGCCGACCAGCCTGGCGAGGACTGCCGGACTGAAGCCCGATTGGACGGCCAGATGGGCGGCCCCGGCTCAGGCGGCGCTGCCAAAGCTCCTGTCGATCGCGTTTGCCGGCGCGATGAGCCCGCCGAGGCGGCTGATCTGCGCGATGGGCCCGCCCGGGAACAGCGTGTAGAGATATTTCAGGCCACCCTGGTGGTGGAAATGCTCCTCCAGCGCGTCGTGCAGTTCGCGCAGGGTGAGGGTCGTGTCGTCGGCATGGCGGGCGTAATAGCCCTGCATGGCACGGATTGCGTCCCAGTGGACGTCGGTCAGGGTGAGCCCTTCCTCGCGTGCGGCAGCCATGGCATCCTCCCGGGTCCAGTCGAGCGGGGCCTGCGGAAAATCCGGGTCGATGTCGCGTTCGCGGGTGAGCTGGTTGATGTCGGTGGAAGTGTGCAGCATGGTCGTACTCCTTGCAGAAAACGAAGCACCGAAAAGCGCCGGATGGAGGCTCGCGGCGCACTCCTTACGGTTTTTTACTCTAGGCCAGAACGCCGCGGATTCAAGCGCGCGCAGCCCCCCCTATTGACGCATGGCTGCGATGCGCTACGGTGGCGGGATCGATGTGAAGAGAAACCTGCCATGCGGCTTCCCATCAGCCTGAAAATCTTCAGCATCACCCTGGCGCTGCTTGCGCTGATGGTCGTCGTCACCTGGCTGTCGGTGCTGAATTTTCGCAGTCTCAACAACCAGGTACGCGCGCTGTCCGACTGGTATCTGCCGCTGGAGCAGCAGGTGGCGAGCGTGGAAATCCTCATCCGCCAGCAGATGGTGCACATGGAACGCGTGCTGGCGGGCATGGAGGCGGCACGCCCCGATCCCGAATACCTTGCACGCGAGTCGAACGGTTTCGACATGCGCGGCGTCAACGCCGACCAGATCGTCGATTCTTCGCTGCGCATGCTGGGCGAAGCCGGGGCGCAGCAGGACATCCGCCTCGACCGCGTGACCCTGGCGGTGCTGGGACGGCAGCTGCCGGCGATCCAGACCGCGCGCCAGCATTTTCATGCGACGTTCCGCCAGTTCCAGATCGAGGCCGAGGAGGGCAACCCACGCTCGGAAGAACGGGTCCGCGAGGCGCTGCTGCGCGAAAAGGACAGCGTCGACATCGAGATCGGCAAGACGCTCGACCTGTTGAACACACTCACCCGCGACACCGCCGTGGCGGCAAAGCGGGAGGAGGCGCGCGCGACGACGCTCAATTGGATCGTCACCGGTATCGCCACCGCGCTGGGGCTCATCTTCGCCGCCTTCGTCACCCGCTCGCTGGTCGATCCGGTCAAGCGCCTCCTGGGCGGCACCCGCGCCGTCGAGGCGGGCGACCTCGACGTGGAGATCAGCGTGCGCACCCACGACGAACTCGCCACGCTCGCCAGTTCGTTCAATCACATGGTGGTCGGTCTGCGCGAGAAGGAACGCATCCGCGAGACCTTCGGTCAGTACGTCGATCCGCGTATCGTCAAGAGCCTGCTGGAGAGCCGCATCGCTGCGGACCGTGGCGAGCGCCAGGTGATGACCGTGTTCTTCTCCGACCTTGAAGGTTTCACACGCATGTGCGAAGACCTCACGCCGGACGCCGCGGTGCGCTTCCTCAATCGCTATTTCGCGATGATGGCCGAGGTCGTGCGCGGCGAGGAAGGAATCATCGACAAGTACATCGGCGATTCCGTCATGGCGTTCTGGGGGCCGCCGTTCACCGATCCCGCCGAGCACGCACGGCGGGCGTGCGTGGCGGCACTGGGGCAGATGGAAAAAATGGTGCAATTCCGCGCCGCACTGCCGGAACTGTTCGGCGTGAAACACGGGCTGCCCGAAGTCAACGTGCGCATGGGATTGGCCAGCGGCGAAGTCACCGTCGGCAATATCGGCTCCGACACCTCACGCGGCTACACGGTGATCGGCGATACGGTCAATCTGGCTTCGAGGCTGGAGCAGGCCAACAAGTTCTATGGCACGCGCATTCTGGTGAATGAAACGACGCGTCGGCTCGCCGGCGACGCGCTGGCGTACCGTGAGATCGACAGCTTGCGCGTGGCAGGCAAACTGGAGCCGGCCCGGGTGTACGAGCTCGTCGGGCTTGTCGAGGAGCTGGATGAAACCACAGCGAAGGCTGTGCACGCCTATGAGACGGGGCTCGCACGCTATCGTGCGCAGGACTGGGACGCCGCCGAAACCGCATTCAGGGAATGCCTCGCGCGGGTGCCGGACGACCGGCCCGCCCAGGTCATGCTGCAACGCGTGGGTGTGTTTCGGCACGCGCCGCCCGGCGCGGACTGGGACGGGATCTGGGTTGCCCCGAGCAAATAAGGTGCGGATCGCGTGCGCGCGGATGCTTATTCGGCGAAGCCGTCCTCGCCGTGGCACGTGCACCCCGGCTCCTTGCTGACGCTGCCGTCGCAGCAGACGATCTTGCCGGCGCGGCAGCCGCAGATGCCCTTGTGCCCTTTGCAGCATTCGGTCTGGGTGAGCTGGGCGAGATGGTCGACAGGCGGGCAGGCGACGGCAGGGGGCGGCGCTTCGATGACAGCAGGGGGCGGGGCGTCGGCGGCCAGGGACAGTGCCGGCAAGAGGAAGAGCAGGGCGATCGACAGGCGTGAGAACATGAGCGGCTTCCCGGGATGGTGATGCGGATGTCAGTGTATCTGATCGCAGGACGCGGCATGGGTTCCATCGTGTGGCGACCTTCATGAACGAGCTGCCATGCGCCGCCTTCGGCGACGTCCGCGAGTCGGGTGCGTCGTCCGGCCGTGTTGCGCCCGACGATTGGGCGCCGGCCGTTGTCGCGGCCCTGGCGGTATCGGATGCACAGCTGGAAGCCCATGCTGCACTGCTCGAAGCGGGTTATCGTTCCAGTCTTGCAGAATGCACACCCCTGTCGTCGGGACAGTGATTCGGCATAATCGAGGCTGTCCCCCTCTCCGCCTCAGCCATGTCCGCTGCCGCCCTGTCGCCCGCCGAACTGCGTCTCACCATCGATCCCGCGACCCTCGATTTCGACGACACACGCGCGCTGGTCGACGAACCGCTGCCATGGATCGGGCAGGAACGTGCCGAGGCAGCGGCACGTTTCGGGCTGGCGATGGAGGCACCGGATTACAACCTGTTTGTGCTGGGCGAGACGGGCAGTGGACGCAGTTCGATGTTGCGGCAGGCGATGCGAGACGTGGCGGCGCAGCGCCGGGTGCCGCCGGATCTGTGCTACCTGCACAATTTCGATGCGCCGGAACGGCCTCTGGCGTTGCGTCTGCCGGCGGGCGAGGGCCGCCTGCTGCGGCAATCGCTGGGGCATGCGATGAAAACCCTGCAGGAGGAAATACCGCAACGTCTCGATGGACCGGACTACAAGGCGGAAGCCGCGCATATCGAACAGGCGTGGAAAGATGAGGTGGCAGGCCTGTATGCCGAACTCTCGGCGTTTGCCGAGATGCGCAGCTTTTCACTTCACCGTGAAGACGGGCGCATGGTGTTCACCCTCACCGGCAAGAAGGGACAGGCGCTGACCGAAGATGAGGTGCTGGCTCTGCCGAAGGCACGCCGCACCCAGGTGGAGCGCGGCGAACAGGAATTGCGTGCCGAGATCACTCGCTATATCGAAACGACCCAGCCACTGGAACGGGCGATGAACGAGGCGCTGGCAACGCTGCGCCGGCGGATGGCCAGGCCGTTGGTGGAGCGTGCCCTGGAGGCGATTCGCGAAGCCCTCAAGAAACAGATCAAGGATGCGGCCAAGCTGAACGCCTGGCTCGATGCGCTGCAAGCCGACCTGCTCGACGGGCTGGAGCTTTTTCACGGCGACGGCGAGGACGCCGAGCGGCTGGACGCGCTGCAAACCGTGCTTGCACGTTATCGTGTCAATGTCGTCGTCGACAACAGCCGTCTCGCGGGGGCGCCGGTGATCGTCGAGGAGAACCCGCTGTTCCGCGCCTTGTTCGGCAGCATCGAATACCAGACCGAGAACGACGTGCTGGTCACCGACTTTTCGCGCATTCGTGCCGGCAGTCTGCTGTGCGCACACGGCGGTTTCCTCATGCTGCATCTCGCCGACGTGCTCGCCGATCCGCTGGTGTGGGAAAAGCTGCGGCGTTTTCTGCGCAGCGGCCGCCTGCAGATCGAGGAACCGGGGGTGTCGTTCTCGCCCATCGCCACGGTGTCGCTGATGCCGGAGGCGATCGACGTCGACGTCAAGCTGGTACTGATCGGCTCGCGCGAACAGTATTACGAACTGCAGGCGGCGGCACCCGATGTCGCGCGCCACTTCCGCGCCAAGGTCGATTTCGCCGACAGGTTTCCTGCCAGTGCGGAGACGCGTCGCGCCTCGGCGATCTTCGTCGCGCATACCTGCCGCCAGCACGGCCTGCCGCACTTCGGCGGGGCGGCGGTGGCGCGTCTGCTGGAGGAGTCGCACCGTGAGGCAGGCGATCGCACCCGCCAGAGCGCATTGTTTGCACGCACCGAGGCGCTGGTGATCGAGAGCGCGACGCAGGCCCGCGCACGCGGGGCCAGCCGGGTGGACGCCATCGATGTCGAGGCCGCGCTGGCTGCGCGCGTGGCGCGCCACGACCATCCTGAGCAGCGTCTGCGCGAGGCCATCGTCGAGGGTGACGTGCTGATCGACGTGTTGGGTACCGCGACCGGCCGGCTCAACGGGCTGAGCGTGATCGACCAGGGCGACTATCGCTTCGGGATGCCGGTGCGCCTGTCCGCACGCGCATTCGCCGGCGACGCCGGGCTTCTCAATATCGAGCGCGAAGTCGAGCTGTCCGGCCCGGTGCACGACAAGGGCGTGCTGATCCTGGAACACTATCTCAACGGTCTGTTCGCGGCGAACACGCCACTCTCGCTCAGCGCCTCGATCGCATTCGAGCAGCAGTATCACGGCGTCGAGGGCGACTCGGCGTCCTGCGCGGAACTGTATGCGCTGCTCTCCGCGCTCTCGGGGCTGCCGCTTGCACAGGGCATCGCCGTGACCGGTGCGGTCAACCAGCACGGAGAGGTGCTGCCGGTGGGCGGCATCAACGAGAAGATCGAAGGCTGGTTCCGCGTGTGCGCGCAGATCGGCCTTGACGGCTGCCAGGGCGTGCTGATTCCAGAGCGTAACCGCCGCCACCTCATGCTGGACCCGGAGGTCGTCGCTGCGGTAACGGCAGGACGCTTTCATGTCTACGCTGCGGCGACGGTGGCCGAGGGTATCGAGCGGCTCACCGGCGTGGCAACGGGCGATGCCGACGCCGCCGGGCGCTATCCTGCGCAGAGCGTATTCGGGCGCGTGCAGACGCGGCTGCAGGCGTTCCGGCGTGCTTGCCGGGCCGCGCCCGAGCGTCGATCGCGCGCGAGTACCCCGCGCAAGCCCGGTCAGCCGGCCTGAAACAAACGGAACTGCGTGCCGAGCAGCACGGCAGCGGCGAGGAGAATCGCCGCGAGCAGGTTGAACGCGCTGGCATAACCGGCGACCGTGACGACCCAGCCGGTGAGCACGGGCCCGATCGACTGGCCGACGTCCATCACCGTGCGCAACACGCCCATCGACGCGCCGAAGCGGCCATTGCGCGTGAGGTCGGCAACCAGCGCTGAAGTGGAGGAGGTGACGGTGGCGAAGCCGAGGCCGAACACGAGGCTCAGCGCCGTGAGGCCGAAAATTTCCGACACCCACGGCAGCAGCGCGACGCTTGCGGCACCGAGTGCAAGTCCGGGCAGGATCACGCGGCGGCGGCCGATGCGGTCGGACAGCTTGCCCATCAGCGGCTTGGTGAAGACGATGCTGACCAGCTGCACTCCGAGGATGATGCCGATCTGCCACGGCGGCACGCCGAGTGCGGCGGCGTACAGCGCGAGGAACGCCTCGATCGCGCCGAACACCAGGTATTGCGCGGCTTCGATGGTGCTGACCAGGAGAATACCGCGGTCGCGCAACACCTCTTTCAGACTCGCCCAGAAACGCGGCCGCACCGATGCCCTGGCCGGCGCCGGCCTGCTCTCAGGGAGCAACAGGCCGGCGGCGAGCGCGAGTACGCCGCTGATCGCGCAGGCGACGTACACCGCCCCGTAGCTCGCCAGCGAGATCAGGAAACCGCCAAGAAACGGCGCCAGCGAGCGGCCGACGATAGTCGCCGAGGAATACGCGGAAAGACGCGTGGCGCGATCCTGCGTGTAGCGTTCGGCGATGGCCGCGCTCGCCACGGTGCCGAAGATGGCGGTGGCGAAGCCGTGGTAGAAACGCACGACCATGAGCTGCCAGGCGTTCTCGACCCCAAGATAGAGAAAGGGTGCGGTGGCGAACACGACCAGCGATGCGAGCATCACGCGCCGCGTGCCGAGATGGTCGGCGAGTGCGCCGGCCGGAAAGCTGATGAGCACGCCGGGGATCGTCGACGCAATGACGATCCAGCCGATCTCGGTCGGACTGGCGCCAAGCGACGCGGCAAACAGCGGCAGCACCGGCGTTTTTGACAATGTCGAACTGAAGATCGCCAGTGCGCCGATGGCCGCGATGAGAAAGAAGAAAGAGGGCGTGAGGGATTTCATCGCGGTGCTTTGGAGTGTTCACTGATTGTAGCAACCGGCGTCGGGGGGGCGCGCTGTGCGCGCCTATACTTGGAGCTTGCCCATACTCCGTTGCCTCATGGAAACCCAACTGCTGCTCTGGTTGTCTGCTGCCGTTCTGATCGCCGTCGGCATTGCCGGATTGATCCTTCCACTGCTGCCGGGCATTCCGCTGGTGTTCGCCGGCCTCGTGCTGTTGGCCTGGGCGGAAAATTTTGCCTTCGTGGGCTGGCCAACGCTTGCGCTGCTGGGCGTTCTTGCGTTGCTCAGCTACGGTGTCGATTTCGTCGCCAGCGCACTCGGCGCGAAGCGCTTCGGCGCCTCGCCACGGGCGATCGTCGGTGCGGTGCTCGGCGCGGTGGTCGGTCTGTTTTTCGGCCTGCCGGGTATCGTGCTCGGGCCGTTTGCCGGGGCGGTCATCGCCGAATTCAGCCAGCGCGCCTCCGTCGGCGCCGCCACACGTGCGGGCGTGGGTGCTGTGGTGGGGCTGGTGTTCGGCGCGTTGCTGAAGGTCGCACTTGCGTTCACCATGATCGGCGTGTTCGTGGCCGCGCGCCTGCTCTGAGTGTGTGCTTTGTTTTTTTCCGCAAACTGATACGCTGAAAATACGCGTTGCGCGTAGCTGTGAGGAGGAATCATGAGTGTTGCCAAGACCATCGAAATCACCGCCGCGTCGAAGAAGAGCTTTGACGATGCCATCAAGCAGGGTGTGGCAAAGGCGGCCGAGTCACTCGACAATATCACCGGCGCCTGGGTGATGGATCAGAACGTACACGTCGCCAAAGGCAAGATCAGCGAATACGTCGTGCGCATGAAGCTGACGTTTGTGCTGAAGTGAACGGGCGGACCTGGCGTTGCCGGTGACGGAGAGAGGGTGAGCAAAGACGGCGGCGGGCATCATCGCCATGCGGTTCCGGTGCGGATCGTATTCGCCGCGTTCGGCACACTGTTCCTGCTGCTCGGCGTGCTCGGCGTGTTCCTGCCGGTGTTGCCGACCACGCCTTTCCTGCTGCTGGCGACCGCCTGCTATGCGCGTGCGTCGCACCGTGTCTTCAACTGGCTGTTGAACCATCCGCGCTTTGGCGCCCTGATCCGCGAATGGCGCGAATACCGCAGCATTCCCTATCGGGCCAAACGTACGGCGCTTGTGCTCATCGTACTGAGCTTCGCGTTCTCGATTGTGTTCTTCGTGCCGGGCTGGCCGGCCAGACTGGCGATGGGTGCCGGCGGGCTGGTGCTGATGACGTGGATCGCCCGCATTCCCTCGCGTGACGCGCCGTCTGGCGCGGGGTGAAACGCCGGGGTGACGGACAAGGCGATGGCGAAGCGCGACAGTCCGCGGGCACGCGTACTGGATCGCTGACGGAGGCGGGGCCGGCGCGGCTTCCCCGTGGCAACACACCGTCCTCGGTGTCCGGGGGGTGTTCAGGCTGCCTTTGGCGCAGAAAAGAGCGGCATCTGCGGATACCGGCTCCGCGGTCGTGGATAATCACGCCGCATGAATGCGCTTCCCTACTGGCGCCTGTCCGGTTTCTATTTCTTCTACTTCGCTTTCGTCGGCGCGATGTCGCCGTTCTGGGGCTTGTATCTCAAGTCGTTGGCGTTCAACGCTTTCCAGATCGGCGTGCTGATGTCGCTGCTGCAGGTGATGCGGATCTTCGCGCCCAACATCTGGGGCCACATCGCCGACCACAGCGGGCGCCGCACCGCCATCGTGCAGATCGCGGCGTTCGGCAGCGTGCTGGCCTTCGCCGGGGTGTTCTTCGGCAGCGGCTTCTGGTGGCTGTTCGCGGTGATGGCGGCGCTGAGCTTCTTCTGGAGCGCGTCGCTGCCGCTGGTCGAGGCGATGACCTTGTCGCATCTGGGCGAGCGCACCGACGCCTACGGCCGCATCCGCCTGTGGGGCTCGGTCGGCTTCATCGTCATGGTGGTGGGGCTGGGCTATGCCTTCGATCACGTGTCGATTGCCTGGCTGCCGTGGGCGGTGCTGGCGGTGATGCTGGGCATCGCCGCGTTCGCGCGGGTGATCCCGGAGGCGGAGATCCTCGCCCACCCGGCCGACCACATCCCGCTGTGGGACGTGGTGAAGCGCCCGGAGGTCGCCTCGCTGCTCGCCGCCTGTCTGCTGATGGCGGTGACGCACGGGCCGTATTACACCTTCTACTCGATCTACCTGGTCGACCACGGCTACGACAAATCCACCGTCGGCTGGCTGTGGGCGCTCGGGGTGATCTGCGAGATCGGCATTTTCCTCGTCATTCCGCGCATCTTCGCCCGGGTGACCCCGCGCCGGCTGATCCTGGCGAGCTTCGCGCTGGCAGTGCTGCGCTTCCTGCTGATCGCCTGGGGCGTCGAGTCGGCGTGGGTGGTGTGGGGCGCGCAGACGCTGCACGCCTTCACCTTCGGCACCTACCACGCGGCGGCGGTGGCGCTGATCCACCAGCATTTCCGCGGTCGTCACCAGGCGCGCGGGCAGGCGCTTTTCAACAGCCTGTCCTACGGCGTCGGCGGCACCCTGGGCGGCCTGGGCAGCGGCCTGACCTGGGAATCGCCGGGGCCGGCGTGGACCTTTACGCTGGCTGCCATGAGCGCAGCGCTGGCGTGGGGGGTATACGCGGCATGGGGTAAACAGAAATAGCGGCGAGGCATTCGGATGGCGCTATAGGCCCACTGCCAATGGGGGCATGTTGGCAAGTTTGTGGCGAGTCAGTTGCATCGGCTCGATGAAATTACGCGGCAGCACGTTGCCGGGGTGGACGGGCGCGACGTGATCACGCGGTGAAGGGTGCAGGCTGGGTGCGTTTTAGGAGGGCGTGGGCCATTCCAGCGCCCAGTCAAGCCAGCACCAATTCAATACCCGTCAGTGTCTCAGCCCGCTTGATCAGTTTCCTGTCGAACGTGGCGAATCTTCCGGCGTGACGGCTGCTGGCAAGGTGGAGCGCGTCGGCAAAGTCGAGTCCCTGCTCGAAACCATCGAGCGCTTCAGCGATTTCTCGTTGCTGTTCAAGGACGACATTGGGCAGGCCGACGAGCTTGCGCAAAGCCTGCAAGATGACGTTGGGCGGCAGTTCGTAGGAAAAGCGCAAGACCCGTTCCGACTCAAGCAGCACGGTCTTCGAGAGATAGATCTGCTCGCTGCTGAACAATGCCGCCGCGCGGCGCGTTTGTGTCGCGTCGTCATTGGTGAGCAGTCTGACGATGAGATTGCTGTCAACGCCGAGCATGGCGCGCCTTGACACCTTTTTCGATGGCGTCTTCCATGTCCTGAAGTGTTTTCGCGGGCCCTTGGTAGCCGGTGCAGCCGATCACCTCTTCCAGGCGCGTGGGCTGGAAGGGCTTGGCAGGCCGAAGCAGAACGCCGTCGGGTGTGTCTTCGACCATGAATTCAGTGCCGGGCAACCAGTGATGGGAGTCCCGCACGGATTTGGGGAGGATGATCTGACCTTTGCTGGATAACCGGGTTGTTTCCATTGGGTGGCCCTGATTGTAAGATCAAGTAAGATTCAACTATACGCCCGGTTGTTGCGGGTGACAATCAGGCTTCCTGCGTCAGGTCGAGCCATCAGGACCGTACTACGATTTCAAGCCAGAATGCCCTGAAGGCAAGGGCTGAGTCCGCGCAAGATCAACAATCAACATGATCCGTGCCAGCAGGCCCCAAGCTATGAAATAATTGGCCTTTTCCGCGTCGTATCGTTTTTTATTCGCATGTCCGGTCAAACCCTATTCCAGAAACTGTGGGACGCCCACGTCGTCCACGTCGAGCCCGACGGCACCACGCTGCTCTACATCGACCGCCACCTGGTGCACGAAGTCACCAGTCCGCAGGCGTTCGAGGGGCTGAAGCTCGCCGGCCGTACGCCGCGTCGCACCGACGCGGCGATCGCCGTGCCCGACCACAATGTGCCGACCACCGACCGCAGCCAGGGCATCGCCGACCCGGTGTCGCGCCTGCAGGTGGAGACGCTCGACGCCAACTGCGCCGAGTTCGGCATCACCGAGTTCAAAATGGACGACATCCGTCAGGGCATCGTCCACGTCATCGGCCCCGAGGAAGGGCTGACCCTGCCGGGCATGACCGTGGTGTGCGGCGACTCGCACACCTCGACGCACGGCGCGTTCGGCGCGCTGGCGTTCGGCATCGGCACCTCCGAGGTCGAGCACGTGCTGGCGACGCAATGTCTGTGGCAGAAGCCGTCGAAGACCCTGCTGGTCAAGGTCGAGGGCACGCTGGGCCGCGGCGTCACCGCCAAGGACATCGCGCTCGCGATCATCGGCGAGATCGGCACGGCCGGCGGCACGGGCTATGCCATCGAGTTCGGCGGATCGGCGATTCGTGCGCTGACGATGGAAGGCCGCATGACGCTGTGCAACATGGCGATCGAGGCGGGTGCGCGTGCCGGCATGGTCGCCGTCGACGCAACCACGATCGACTATGTGAAGGGCCGCCCCTATGCGCCCCAGGGCGAGGCCTGGGACAAGGCCGTGGCCTGGTGGAATACATTGCACTCGGACGCCGACGCGCAGTTTGACCGCGTGGTGGAACTCGACGCCACAAAGATCGAACCGCAGGTCACCTGGGGTACCTCGCCCGAGATGGTGACGACGGTGAGCGGGCGCGTACCCAACCCCACCGATGCTCCGAACGAGGTCAAGGCCAACGACTGGTTACGCGCGCTCGACTACATGGGCTTGGCGGCCGGCACGCCGATTGCCGAAATCCCGGTCGACAAGGTGTTCATCGGCTCGTGCACCAATTCCCGCATCGAGGATTTGCGCGAAGCCGCCGCGGTGGCCAAGGACCGCAAGATCGCGTCCGGCGTCAAGCTGGCGCTGGTGGTGCCGGGCTCGGGCCTGGTAAAACGCCAGGCTGAACAAGAAGGGCTCGACAAGGTCTTTATCGAAGCGGGCTTCGAATGGCGCGAGCCGGGCTGCTCGATGTGCCTGGCGATGAACGCTGATCGGCTGGAGCCGGGCGAGCGTTGCGCTTCCACCTCCAACCGCAATTTCGAGGGCCGGCAGGGGCAGGGTGGGCGCACCCACCTCGTCAGCCCGGCAATGGCCGCCGCCGCCGCGTGTGCCGGGCATTTCGTTGACGTACGTCATTTTTGAGGAACAATTCCCATGAAACCTATGATCGCCGTCCTGATCACCGCCGTGATGACCCTGGCGGGGTGCAACACCATCCAGGGTATGGGTCAGGATATCCAGAAGGCCGGCGGTGCAATCGAGCGCGCCGGCAGTAAATGATGCGGGCATTCACCACGCTTGACGGGCTGGTGGCGCCGCTCGACCGCGCCAACGTCGACACCGACGCCATCATTCCCAAGCAGTTCCTGAAGTCGATCAAACGTGCAGGCTTCGGCCCCAACCTGTTCGACGAATGGCGCTACCTTGACCACGGCGAGCCGGGTATGGATCCCGCCACGCGCCAGCCGAATCCGGATTTCGTGCTGAACTTCCCGCGCTATCAGGGTACCTCGGTGCTGCTGGCGCGCGACAATTTCGGCTGCGGATCGAGCCGCGAGCATGCGCCGTGGGCGCTGGAGGACTACGGCATCCGCGCGGTCATCGCGCCGAGTTTCGCCGACATCTTCTACAACAACTGCTTCAAGAACGGCATTCTTCCCATCGTCCTCGACGCCGTTGTGGTCGACCGGCTGTTCCAAGAATGCGAGGCGAGCGAGGGCTATCGTCTCGGCATCGATCTCGACAAGCAGACGGTGACGACGCCGGGCGGCGAAATCCTGAAATTCGAGGTCGACGGTGGCCGCAAGCATCGCCTGCTGAATGGGCTCGACGACATCGGCCTGACGCTGCTGCAGGGCGACAAGATCAAGGCGTACGAAGAACGGCGCAAGCAGGAAGCGCCGTGGCTGTTTGCATGATTATTTTTTCATCCGCGAAGGACGCTAAGGTCACGAAGAAGAATCTCCCTTCGTGTTTCTTCGCGTCCTTCGCGGACAAAGGATTTTGAAAACATGAAAATTGCAGTCTTGCCGGGTGACGGCATCGGTCCGGAAATCGTCGCGCAGGCGGTGAAGGTGCTGGAGGCGCTGCGCGCCGACGGCGCGAAGATCGAGATGGAAACCGCGCCGATCGGCGGCGCCGGCTACGACGCGGCGGGCGACCCGCTGCCCGAGGCGACGCTCGCGCTCGCGCGCACGGCCGACGCCGTGCTGCTCGGCGCGGTCGGCGGGCCGAAGTACGACACGCTCGACCGTCCCCTGCGCCCCGAGCGCGGCCTCCTGCGTATCCGCAAGGAGCTGAATCTGTTCGCCAACCTGCGCCCGGCGCTGCTGTACCCGGAACTCGCCGGCGCGTCGTCGCTGAAGCCCGAGGTGGTGTCCGGACTCGACATCATGATCGTGCGCGAACTGACCGGCGACGTATATTTCGGTCAGCCACGCGGCATCGAAGTGAGGCCGAGTCCAACCGGGGGAAGCGAACGTGTCGGCTTCAACACCATGCTGTATTCCGAATCCGAAGTGCGCCGCGTCGCCCATGTCGCCTTCGGTATCGCGATGAAGCGCGGCAAGCGCCTGTGCTCGGTGGAAAAATCCAACGTGCTCGAATGCTCGGAACTGTGGAAGGAAGTCATGATCGAGGTGGCGAAGAGTTACCCCGAGGTCGAGCTTTCACACATGTACGTCGACAACGCCGCGATGCAGATCATCCGTGCACCCAAGCAGTTCGACACGCTCGTCACCGGCAACATCTTCGGCGACATCCTTTCGGACGCCGCTTCCATGCTGTCGGGTTCGATCGGTATGTTGCCGTCGGCATCCCTGGACGAACGCAACAAGGGTATGTACGAGCCGATCCACGGTTCCGCGCCGGACATCGCCGGGAAGAACATGGCGAACCCGCTCGCCACCATTCTTTCCGTGGCGATGATGTACCGTTATACCTTCGCCGATCTCGATACTGCCGACCGCATCGAGAACGCGGTGAAGAAAGTGATTGCACAGAGCTATCGCACCGGCGATATCTGGACCGAGGGCACGCGCAAGGTGTCGTGCAGCGAGATGGGCGACGCGGTGGTGAAGGCTTTTTGATTTTCTCGGCAAAGTACGCGAAATCAAGGTATTTCTTCGCGTTTCTTCGCGTCCTTCGCGGACAGGAATTTAATCGGAGACAAACGAAATGATGAAAGTAGGCTTGATCGGCTGGCGCGGCATGGTGGGTTCCGTGTTGATGGGGCGCATGAAGGACGAGCGCGATTTCGACCACATCGACCCGGTGTTCTTCACCACGTCGAACGTCGGCGGCAAAGGCCCCGACATCGGCCGCACGATCGATGGGGGGCAGCTTCCGCCGCTGAAGGACGCCAACAGCATCGACGACCTGCGTGCCTGCGACACAATCATCAGCTGCCAGGGCGGCGATTACACCAAGGAAATCTACCCGAAGCTGCGCGCTGCCGGATGGAACGGCTACTGGATCGACGCAGCCTCGACACTCAGGATGAAGGACGAGGCCATCATCATCCTCGACCCGGTCAACGGCAACGTGATTCGGGACGGCATCGCCAATGGGGTCAAGACCTACGTCGGCGGCAACTGCACGGTGTCCTTGATGCTGATGGCGATGGGCGGGCTGTTCGATGCAGGGCTGGTCGAGTGGGTGTCGCCGATGACCTACCAGGCGGCGTCCGGCGCCGGTGCGCGCAACATGAAGGAACTCATCATGCAGATGGGCGCCATCCACGGCGAGGTCGCCGACATGGTGGGCGACCCTGCGGCCGCGATCCTGGAGATCGACCGCAAGGTGGCCGAGTTCATCCGCTCCGACGACTACCCGCTGGACGCATGGCCGGTGCCGCTCGCGGGAAATCTCATTCCGTGGATCGACGTCGCGCTCGAATCCGGCCAGTCGAAGGAGGAATGGAAGGCGCAGGTCGAGGCCAACAAGATCATGGGCAGGAGCGCCAGTCCCATTCCCATCGACGGTCTGTGCGTGCGCGTGGGTGCCATGCGCTGCCACTCGCAGGCGCTCACCGTCAAGCTGACCCGCGACGTGCCGCTCGCGGACATCCACGGCCTGATCGCCGCGCACAACCAATGGGTGAAGGTGGTGCCGAACGACCGCGAGATCACCATGCGCGAACTCACTCCCGCGGCGGTGACCGGCACGCTGACGGTGCCGATCGGCCGCATGCGCAAACTCAACATGGGGCCGCAGTACCTCGCTGCGTTCACCGTCGGCGACCAGCTCCTGTGGGGCGCCGCAGAGCCGCTGCGCCGCATGTTGCGCATCCTGCTGGAGGCCTGAGGCGGACGAAAAACTCGCCGGATGGCAATCTGGTGCGCTTGTTGCTCTAAAGATTGCGCCTGCCGAGCCGTCAATAGTGGCGTCGACGATTCAACAGCTCCGCCTGGCGGGGCGTACAGGGAGAAACGGGATGAAATTGAAGCGCTTCACCACATATCTGGCGGCTGCGGGACTGATCGCGCTGCCGTGGATGGCGCACGCTGCGGGTCTCGGAAAACTGTCCGTCACCTCGGCACTGGGCCAGCCGCTGGCCGCGGAGATCGAGGTGTTTGCGGCGGACAAGGCCGAATTCGACAGCCTGACCGCCAATCTGGCGTCCGACCAGGCCTTTCGCGAGGCGCGGGTCGAGTTCGCACCCATTCTCTCCTCCCTGCGCTTCTCCATCGAACGCAAGCCCGACGGCAGGGCCGTGCTCAAACTCAGCACGAACCGTCCGGTCAACGATCCCTTCGTCGATCTCGTCCTTGAACTGAACTGGAACTCCGGCCGCCTGGTGCGTGAGTACACCATGCTGCTCGATCCACCCGGCATGGCGGCGCCGCAGAAGCCTGCGCCGGCGGTGGTGGTGGCACCCGTACAGATTGCCGCACCCAAGGCCACGTCCAAGCCGGCGCCTGCACCTGAACCGGCGGCGCCCCCGCCTGCTGCCGAGGCGCCCGCCGCACCGGCGCCCAAGGCCGCCACCAAGCCGGCGGAGAGTACGGAACCGGCCGCTGCGCCGACCCAGATTGTCGTCAAACGCGGCGATACGCTGGCGAAAATCGCCAACCGAGTCCGCCCGCAAGGCGTCAGCCTGGAACAGGCCCTGGTCGGTCTGTACCGCGAGAACGCCAAGGCCTTCGAAGGCAACATGAACCGGTTGAAGTCGGGCAAGACGCTCAACATCCCGGGCGCGGAAGCGCTGGCCGACATCACCCGGCAGGAGGCCGCGCGCGAAATCCGCCTGCAGGCCGAAGACTGGCGCGCCTACCGCCAGAAGCTCGCGGCCGCCGTGCAGGAAGCGCCTGTGGCCAAAGCCGAGCCGTCGCAGGCCGCAACGGGCAAGATCACCCCCAAGGTCGAGGACAAGGCCAAGCCTGCGCCCGAGGCGCAACAGGACGTGTTGAAGCTGTCCAAGGCACCGGCGGCCGCTGCAAAGGCGGATGAGGCACGCGCGTTGCAGGACAAGCTGCGCGCCCAGGAAGAAGACGCCATCGCACGGCAGAAGGCGCTCGACGAATCCGGCCAGCGTGTTGCTGCCCTCGAAAAACAGATCGAGGACATGCAGAAGCTGGTCGAGATGAAGGACCAGGAGCAGCAGGCACAGCAGCAGGAGGTTGCCCCCGAGCCCGCACCCGAGCCCAAGATGGAAACCCCGCCCGCACCCAAACCCGCTCCGGCGCCCGCGGTCACGGCACCGCCTGCCGCGCCGCCGGCCGGCGAGGCCTGGTACGCCCCGCTGCTGGAAAACCCGCTCTACTGGGGCGGCGGTCTGGCGGCGCTGGGTCTGGGAGGCGTGCTGTGGTGGATGCTGGCCGGCGGCGGGCGCCGCCGCAAGGCCACCGCCACCGCGCTGGAAGACAGCATCATGAGCAGCGGCGAAGTACGGCCGAACACCGTCATCGGCGCCGCATCCGGCGGCAGCGTGAACACCGGCGACACGTCTTTCCTCACCGATTTCAGCCAGGCGGGTCTTGGCACCATCGACACGCATGACGTCGATCCCATCGCCGAGGCCGAGGTGTACATGGCTTACGGCCGCGATGCCCAGGCCGAGGAGATCCTCAAGGAAGCCATCAACAAGAATCCGGATCGCCACGAGATTCGCGTCAAACTGCTGGAAATTTATGCGGCGCGCCGCAACACCCAGGCCTTCGGCGCAGGCGCAGGCGAGCTCTACGCGGCGCTCGGCAGCAAACAACATCCCCTGTGGGACAAGGTCTGCGAGATGGGACGCAGCATCGATCCCACCAATCCGCTGTACGGGGGTGCGGAGTCCGCCGGGGCGGCTGCGACGGTTGCCGCCACCGACGCGATCGCCGGTGGTGCAGTGGCCTTCGGTGGCGACGTGCCGGCCGAGGCACCGGCTGCCGAGCCGGAGCCCGAAGTTTTTCCCACCTTCGCACCGGAACCGGAACCTGCGCTCGAAGCGGTTGATGTCGTCACATCCGGCCCGCTGGAGTTCGAGTCGGCCGGCAATGTCCTCAGCTTCGACACCCGCGCGGAAGCCGCGGTGGCCGCGGACATCCCGGCGACCGCCGAGCAGGCCTACGTGGAACCGGACACGCAAGGCCTCGATTTCGAACTGCCCGAGCTCGACCTCCCGGATGTGCAGGACGATGAACTGAAGCTGGACCTCGGCCTGGAGGAAGACAGCGGCCCCGACAGCAAATTCGATTTCAGCGGCCTCGACCTCGACCTGGGCGAAGCCGGCGGCAGCGAGCTCGAGCTCGACGAAGTCGGCACCAAGCTAGATCTTGCTCGTGCCTACGTCGAAATGGGCGACAAGGAAGGCGCCCGCGAAATTCTCAACGAAGTGCTGGCCGAAGGCAGCGACAGGCAGAAGACCGACGCCAAGGACATGCTGGGCGCGCTGGGCTGATCGTTTGCACCCGCTCGCCCGCATCCTGTTGTGGTGCGGCTGGGCGGTGGCGGTCGAGCGCGCTGCCCCGCCCCTGCTGGCAATCCTGGCCGCCGCCTCCGCGACGGCCTTTCTGTTTGCGTCCTCGCGTGCCCAGCTGTTGCGGCTGCTGCGGCGCACCCGCTGGCTGCTTGCCGTGCTGTTCATCGCTCACGCCTACGCACTGCCCGGTGCCGCCGCGTGGCCCGCGCTGGAATGGGCGAGTCCTAGCGTCGAAGGCGTGCAGGCGGGTGGCCTGCGGGTCGCACGCCTGGTGCTGCTGCTCGCCGGCCTCGCGCTGCTGCTCGCCTACACTGCGCGGCCACGCCTGATTTACGGGCTGTACACCCTGGCCCGGCCGCTGGCGGCGCTTGGCTTCGACCGCCGTGCCTTTGCCGTGCGGCTCGGCCTGACACTCGACTATGTCGAACACGCGCCGAAGCCGACGCGCTGGCTCGATGCCCTGCGTGCCCCGATACCCGATGCGGAAACGCCGGTCAGCTATCGACTGGACGTCGAGCCCTGGCAAAGCCGCGACAGCGCCGCCATACTCGTGGGCTTGCTTCTACTGGGATGCGCTTTGGCATGAGAATCGTCATCGGCCTCGAATATCGGGGGCAGGGGTTTTGCGGCTGGCAGTCGCAGCCGCAGCGCTGCGGCGTGCAGGACGCCCTGGAAGCCGCGGTCGGCGCCATTGCCGGCATGAAAACGACGGTCACCGCCGCCGGGCGTACCGATACCGGCGTGCATGCTGCCCTGCAGGTCGCGCACTTCGACGTGTCGGTGGAGCGTCCGCTCACCGCGTGGGTACGCGGGGTCAACAGCCATCTGCCCGAAGGCGTGGCGGTGCTGTGGGCGCGCGAAACGGCCGCGTCCTTTCATGCGCGCTTTGCCGCCATCCAGCGCGGCTATCGCTATGTGCTGCTCAATCATCCGGTGCGCCCCGGTCTCAATGCAGGCCTCGTCGGCTGGCATCACCGCCCGCTCGACGCCGACGCGATGAAGCGCGCGGCGCTGCATCTTATCGGCCGGCACGACTTTTCTGCCTTCCGTGCCGCCGAATGTCAGGCGAAATCTCCGGTCAAGGAACTGCGTCGCGCGCATGTCGAACGGCGCGGCGACTATCTTCTGTGCGACTTCCAGGCCGATGGTTTTCTGCACCACATGGTGCGCAACATCATGGGCAGCCTAGTCCAGATCGGCGCCGGCGTGCAAGACGGCGAGTGGCTGGGCGAACTCCTGGCGAGCCGCGACCGCACCCGCGCGGCGCCGACCTTCGATGCCGCCGGGCTCTATCTCACCCATATCCGGTATCCTGCGCACTTTGCCCTGCCGGAGACCTCCGACCGATGGCTGTTCGCGTAAAAATCTGCGGCATCACCCGTCTGGCGGACCTGCGCGCCGCCTGCGACGCCGGTGCCGACGCGCTCGGCTTCGTGTTCTACGACAAGAGCCCGCGCCACGTGTCCATCCAAACTGCGGCTGCTCTGCTGCGCGAGCTGCCGCCCTTCGTGCAGTCGGTGGGACTGTTCGTCAACGCCGATCCCGCCTTCGTCGCGTCGGTGCTGAACGTCGTGCCGCTCGACCTGTTGCAATTCCACGGTGACGAGACGCCGGCCGGCTGTGCGCGTTATGGCCGGCCCTGGATCAAGGCGGTTCGCGTCAGTGCCACGACGGATTTGCTAAAATACGCGGCTGACTTCGCGGGCGCCCGTGGTCTGCTGCTCGATGCCTTCGTGCCCGGTGTGCCGGGCGGCACCGGCGAACGCTTCGACTGGCGCCTGATCCCGCCGGACCTGCCGCTTCCGATCGTGCTTTCGGGTGGGCTCGATCCCGGCAACGTCGTCGAGGCGGTGCGCACGGTGCGGCCGTGGGCGGTCGACGTCTCCTCCGGCGTGGAGGCCGCGAAGGGCATCAAGGACGCGCAGCGCATTGCGCGATTCATTGCGAACGCGAAAGAAGCATCATGAAGCTGACAGATCTCCCCGATTCCCGCGGCCATTTCGGTCCCTATGGCGGCATCTTCGTCGCCGAAACCCTGATCGCGGCGCTGGAAGAACTGCGCGCCGAGTACGACCGCGCGCGCAAGGATCCCGCCTTCATGGCCGAGTTCGAATACGAACTCAGGCACTATGTCGGCCGCCCCAGCCCCGTGTACCACGCCAGGCGGCTGAGCGAGGCCTACGGTGGCGCACAGATCTACCTCAAGCGCGAGGACCTCAACCACACCGGCGCACACAAGATCAACAACACCATCGGCCAGGCGCTGCTCGCCCGCCGCATGGGCAAGAAGCGCGTCATCGCCGAGACCGGTGCCGGGCAGCACGGTGTCGCCACCGCCACGGTCGCCGCGCGCTACGGCATGGAATGCGTGGTCTACATGGGCGCCGAGGATGTCGCGCGGCAGGCACCCAACGTGTTCCGCATGAAGCTGCTGGGTGCCACCGTGGTGTCGGTCTCCAGCGGTTCGAAGACGCTGAAGGACGCCCTGAACGAGGCGATGCGCGACTGGGTCACCAACGTAGAGACGACCTTCTACATCCTTGGCACCGCCGCCGGTCCGCATCCCTATCCCATGCTGGTGCGCGACTTCCAGTGCGTGATCGGGCGCGAGGCCATCGAGCAGATGCCGGAACTGGCCGGCCGCCAGCCCGATGCGGTGGTCGCCTGTGTCGGTGGCGGCTCCAACGCCATCGGTATTTTTCACCCCTACATTCCGTATGAAGGCGTGCGTCTCATCGGCGTCGAAGCCGGTGGCCTGGGCATCGCCTCGGGCAAGCACGCCGCGCCGCTCAACGCCGGCAGCCCGGGTGTGCTGCATGGGTTCCGCAGCTATCTGATGCAGGACGAGAACGGCCAGATCACCGAGACGCATTCCGTTTCGGCCGGCCTCGACTACCCCGGCGTCGGTCCCGAACACAGCTACCTCAAGGACGTCGGCCGCGCCGAATACGTCCCCGTCAACGACGACGACGCGCTCGCCGCCTTCAGCGACCTGTGCCGCCTGGAAGGCATCATCCCTGCGCTGGAATCCAGCCACGCCGTCGCCTACGCCAAAAAACTCGCGCCGACCATGAAGCGGGACCAGATCATCCTCGTCAACCTCTCCGGCCGCGGGGACAAGGACATCAATACCGTGGCGAAGGTGTCGGGGATTGAACTCTAAATATGGCGATTCCGGATTTTCAAAGCATCTTCCTGCCGCTTCTCAAGGCATGTGCGGATGGTCAGGAACACACCAAGCAGGAGTTGTTGCCTCTGCTGGCAAAACAGTTCGGCTTGAGTGACGGGGATCTTGCAGTCAAGCTTGCCAGCGGCAAGCAGGGGATGTTCGATAACCGGGTGGGATGGGCAAAGAGTTATCTGAAGCAGGCTGGGTTGCTTGAGAACTTGCGTCGCGGTGTTTTCAAGATTACTGCGCGTGGGCTGCAGGTGTTGAATGAGAACCCCCAGCCCTTGAATGTCAGGTACCTCAAACGCTTTCCCGAATTTGTGGTTTTCAATGCCGGCAAACCCAAAGATGAGAGCAAACTTGCCGAATCCATTTCGGCAAACCAGGAAACCCCCGACGAACTTATTGCCGCTGGCTACAGGCAATTGCGTGAGGCGCTTGCGATTGAATTACTGGAGCGAATCCGAAGTGTCAGTGCCTGGCAGTTTGAAGAATTGGTCGTCGAACTGCTGCTTAAGATGGGTTATGGCGGTACGCAGGAAGATGCAGGGCGCGTCGTCGGGAAAAGTGGTGATGGTGGTATTGACGGCATCATCAATGAGGACCGGCTCGGCCTGGATGTGATCTACATTCAAGCCAAGCGATGGGAGGCAGATGTGGGCCGCCCTGAAATCCAGAAATTTGTCGGTGCGCTGGCTGGAAACAAGGCTAACAAAGGTGTATTCATTACCAGTGCGGGCTTCTCAAAAGGCGCGACCGAGTATGCGTCACAAGTGAATCACAGGGTTGTTCTGATCGATGGCCAGACGCTGGCAGAACTGATGATTGACCACGATCTGGGTGTCTCCACCAAGGATGTCTATACAGTGAAACGCTTGGACACCGATTATTTTGAAGAAGACTGAACCATGAGCCGCATCGGCCCCACCTTCGCCGCGCTGAAAGCGCAAAACAAGAAAGCCCTGATTCCCTTCATTACCGCCGGGGATCCCGGCAAGGGCATGACCGTGCCGCTGATGCACGCACTGGTGGAAGCCGGCGTGGACATCATCGAGCTGGGGGTGCCGTTTTCCGACCCGATGGCGGATGGGCCGGTAATTCAGCGTGCGTCGGAGCGGGCGCTGGCGAACAAGGTGGGGTTGAAGGACGTCTTGGGCATGGTCGCCGAATTCCGCAAGGCCAATGCCGCCACGCCAGTGGTGCTGATGGGCTATGCGAATCCGGTGGAACGCATGGGCTATGAAAATTTCGCCCAGGCGGCGAAGGCAGCCGGAGTGGATGGCGTGCTGACGGTGGACATTCCGCCGGAAGAGGCGGCCGGTATCGCCGAGGCTTTCCGGACACATGAGATCGATCCGATCTTCCTCCTGTCGCCGACCACGCCGGAGTCGCGCATCGAGCAGGTGGCAGCGGTTGCCGGTGGTTTCATCTACTACGTGTCGCTGAAGGGCGTCACCGGGTCGGCCAATCTCGATATCGACGAGGTGGCGCGCAAGATTGCCCTGGTGCGCAAGCATTGCGACCTGCCGGTGGGTGTCGGCTTCGGTATTCGTGACGCGGAATCCGCGTGTGCGGTGGCGCGTGTCGCCGATGCCGTGGTGGTGGGCAGCCGCATCGTCGGCGAGATCGAGATCGCGCCGGAAGGCGGCTGTGTCGACCGCGTGAAGTACCTGGTTGCAGAGTTGCGGCGCGGTGTGGACGCCGCAAGCAGATGAAATGAACGCCGGGGGTGCGCCGCACCCTCTCCCCGCCCCGTTCACTCAAGCGAGGGGCGATAACGTCAGGGACATTCCCATGAGCTGGTTCCAGAAAATTCTGCCACCGAAGATCAAGCGCCGGGCGGATGCGCGCAAGTCGATGCCGGAAGGCCTGTGGTCGAAATGTCCGGCGTGCAACGAGGTGCTGTATCGCGCCGACCTCGAGAGCAACCTTGAGGTATGCCCGAAGTGCGGACATCATCATCGCATCGGCGCGCGTGCGCGCCTGGCCATGTTTCTCGACGCGGAGGGGCGGCACGAAATCGGCATGCACGTGACGCCGCTCGATCCGCTGAAATTCAAGGACAGCAAGAAATATCCCGACCGCTTGAAGGAGGCGCAGGGCGCCACGTCGGAGGGCGACGCGCTGGTGGTGATCGGCGGCAGCGTGAGGGCGGTGCCGGTGGTCGCGGCGGCGTTCGAGTTCAAGTTCATGGGCGGTTCGATGGGTTCGGTGGTGGGCGAGCGCTTCGTGCAGGGCGTGGAGGAGGCGATCGGGTCGAATTCGGCCTTCGTGTGTTTCTCCGCCAGTGGCGGTGCGCGCATGCAGGAGGGGCTGTTCTCGTTGATGCAGATGGCCAAGACCTCGGCTGCGCTCACCCAGTTGTCGCGTCACCGCCTGCCCTTCATCTCGGTGCTGACCGATCCCACCATGGGCGGGGTGTCGGCGAGCTTCGCCATGCTTGGTGATCTCGTCATCGCCGAGCCCAATGCGCTGATCGGGTTCGCCGGTCCGCGTGTGATCGAGCAGACCGTGCGCGAGACTCTCCCGGAAGGGTTCCAGCGCGCCGAGTTCCTGCTCGACAAGGGGGCGGTCGATCGTATCGTCGACCGGCGCGAGATGCGCGACGAACTCGCCGCCACGCTGACGATGTTGATGGGGCGGCCGGCACTGGCGGCCTAACTCCGCCAGCCGCCGTCATGCGCGGTTCCCGGCGAGAACCGCGTGGAGAGCCGATCATGTCCTATCCAGATTCGCTTCAGACCTGGCTCGCACGGCTGGAACGCCTGCATCCAAGCGCCATTGCGCTCGGACTCGACCGCGTGCGTCGTGTCTGGCAGGCGATGGCGCTTGCGCCGTGCTTTCCCGTCGTCATCGTCGGCGGCACCAATGGCAAGGGCTCGGTCTGTGCGATGCTTGACGCGATTCTCTGCGCTGCCGGCTACCGTACCGGGCGCTACACCTCCCCACATTTGCTGCGGTACAACGAACGCGTGCGCATCGGTGGACGTGAGGCGAGCGACGCGGAGCTGGTCACAGCGTTCGGCGAGGTCGACGCGGCGCGTGGCGACACCTCGCTGACCTACTTCGAGTTCGGCACCCTCGCGGCGATGGCGCAGTTCGTCGCGGCGGACGTCGACATCGCCATTCTGGAAGTGGGCCTTGGCGGACGCCTCGATGCGGTCAACGTGTTCGACGCCGACGTGGCGCTGGTCACGACCGTCGATCTCGATCACCAGGATTATCTGGGCGATACGCGGGAAGTGATCGGCTTCGAGAAGGCCGGCATCTATCGTGCCGGGCGTCCGGCGATCTGTGCCGATCCGGCGCCGACGGCGAGCCTGGTCGCGCACGCCCGCGCCATCGGCGCGGATCTGCGCCTGCTGGGGCGGGAATTCTTCCACGAGACGGCAGGCGATGGCTGGACCTATCGCGGCTTGACGGTGAACTGGCCGGAACTGCCGCCCCCCGCGCTCGCCGGCAGTTTTCAGCTGCGCAATGCCGCGGCAGCGCTGGCGGTGCTCGAAGCCCTGCGCGAGCGTCTTCCGGTGGATGTTGCAGCGATTTGTGCGGGGCTGCGCGCGGTAGTCGTACCGGGCCGCTTCCAGCGCATCGCCTCGGCGCCGGAGACCATCGTCGATGTTGCGCACAACCCCGAAGCCGCGCGTGCGCTCGCGGCCACGCTGCGGGAAGGGCCGGCGTGCGGCCGCACGCTTGCGGTGGTGGGTATGCTGGCCGACAAGGACGCGCTGGGAGTGGTCGCCGCGCTCGCCGACACGGTCGAGGCGTGGTGGGTCTGCACGCCGGATTCGCCGCGTGCGCTACCGGCTGCGCGGCTGGCGGAAGTGGTGCGCAGCCGGGCTCCGGAGGTGCCGCTGTGGATCGAAGCGGATGTGCGCGGCGCGCTCGCCGCAGCGCGGGGCGAGGCGCGGGAAGATGATAGAATCATCGTCTTCGGTTCGTTCTACACCGTCGCCGCCGTGCTCGATCATGCCGCCACCCAGCAGTGAAAACGATCTCAAGCGTCGCGCCCGGCGCCGGCTGATCGGTGCCGTCGCGCTCATGCTTCTGGCCGTGATCCTCCTGCCGCTGCTGCTCGAGGACGAACCACAGCCAGGTAGTCCACTCGCCGTGCGCATGGCGGCACTGCCGCCCACCCGTGCGCCGGCCGCTCCAGCTGAAACCGATATTCCCGTTTCCACACCTGCGGTGCAGCCCCTGCCTGCCGCGCCCCGGCCGGATACGCCGCCGTCCGTGGCGGTGGAGCCGGCGCCGGAGGCGGTCAAGCCCGCGCCGCCAAAACCCGAAACCCGGCCCGAAATAAAACCCGAGACCAAGCCCGAGGCAAAATCCAAGCCGCAGCCGCAACCCGAGGTGCCCAAGCCGCAGGCGAAACCGGTTGCGTCGCCGGAAGTGACGGTGAAGCCCGCCGCAGGCGAGCGCTACGCGGTCCAGGTTGCGGCCCTGCAGGACACGGCCAAGGCTGGCGAACTGGAAGCGCGTGTGCGCGCCGCAGGCTTGCCGGTTTACACTGATCGGCTGGGTCCGCTGACCCGCGTGCGCGTGGGGCCGTTCCCGACGCGCGAGGCGGCGCAGGAAGCCGTGCGCAAGCTTCACGCTGCCGGCATCAAGGACGCGGTTCTGACACCATGACCGTGCTCGACCTCATCGTCCTGCTGGTGCTGGTCTTGACCGTCGTACGCGGACTGATGCGCGGCATGGTGGATTCGCTGTTTTCGCTGGCGGCCTGGTTGCTCGCCTTTCTGCTGGGCAAGTGGGGCGCGCTGCTCGCGGAACCCCTGTTGCCGACGGGCCTGGAAAACCCGGCGACGCGTTATTTCGCCGGCTTTGCGCTGGTGTTTCTCGCCGTGCTGGTCGTCGTGCTGCTGGCCGGTCATGCCGTCGCGGCGCTGGTACGCGCCGTCGGTCTCGGACCTGCCGACAAGGTGCTGGGTGGATTGATCGGGATGGTAAAAGGCCTGGTCATTCTGACCGGCTTCAGCGTCGCGGCCGGCCTCACTGCATTGCCGCGTACCGACCTGTGGAAACAGGCGATGCTCTCCGGCAGTTTGCAGGGCATGGCGTATGCGGCGTTGCCGTTGCTGCCGCGGAACGTGGCGAAGCATGTTCGCTTTGAATGATCTAGTGGATGGGTTGCACTCATGTGCGGAGTAATCGGAATCGTCGCCAACACGTCTGTCAACCAGTTGCTCTACGACGGGCTGATGGTGTTGCAGCATCGCGGACAGGATGCCGCCGGCATCGTCACTGCGGAGGAAAGCCGCTTTCACATGCACAAGGGACAGGGGCTGGCGCGCGACGTGTTCCGTACGCGCGACATGCGCAACCTGCTCGGCGACATGGGCGTGGCGCACGTGCGCTACCCGACGGCGGGCAGCGCGTCGTCGTCTGCGGAATCCCAGCCGTTCTACGTCAATTCGCCCTACGGCATCGTGCTGGGCCACAACGGCAATCTCACCAACACGCACGAACTGAAGGAATCGCTGTTCGGCACCGACCTGCGCCACGTCAACACCAATTCCGATTCGGAGGTGCTGCTCAACGTGCTCGCGCACGAACTTCAGGTGCGGGTGAACGGGTCGCAGCTCGGTCTGGATGCGATCTTCGGCGCCGTCGCCGGAGTGCACGCGCGTTGCCGCGGAGCCTACGCGGTGGTGGCGTTCATCGCCGGTTACGGCCTGCTGGCGTTCCGCGACCCGCACGGCATTCGTCCGCTGGTGATCGGCGTCAACGAGCAGGCGAGACCGCACGAATATATCGTGGCGTCGGAAAGCGTGGCGATCGATACGCTCGGCTTTCGCCTGCTGCGCGACGTGGCACCGGGCGAGGCGGTGTTCATCGACTATGACCGGCGCATGCACAGCCGCGTGTGCAGCGACCGTACGGCGCTCAATCCGTGCATCTTCGAGTATGTCTACCTCGCGCGCCCCGACTCGGTGATCGACGGTGTTTCCGTTTACAACACGAGGCTTGCGATGGGCGTGTCGCTGGCCGAGAAGATTCGGCGCGAGTTCGCTCATTTGAAAATCGACATGGTGATCCCGATTCCCGATACCAGCCGGCCCTCGGCGCTGCAGTTGGCGAATCACCTGAACGTCCCCTACCGCGAGGGTTTCATCAAGAACCGCTACATTGGCCGCACCTTCATCATGCCTGGACAGGCACTGCGCAAAAAGTCGGTGCGGCAGAAACTCAATGCCATCGCGGAGGAATTCAAGGGCCGCAACGTTCTGCTGGTCGACGACTCGATCGTGCGCGGCACCACCAGCCGCGAGATCGTGCAGATGGCGCGCGACGCCGGCGCGGCCCAGGTCTATTTCGCCTCGGCCTCGCCGCCGGTGCGCTACTCCAATGTCTACGGCATCGACATGCCGACGCGCAACGAGCTCATCGCCAACGGCCGCAGCGACGCCGAGATCGCACGCGAGATCGGTTGCGATGCGCTGATCTACCAGGATCTCGACGCCATGGTCGCGGCGGTGCGCGCCGGCAACCCGGCGATTGCCGACTTCGATACCTCGTGCTTCGACGGCCGCTACATCACCGGCGACGTCACGCCGGAATATCTCGCCTACGTCGAGGCGGTGCGCAACGGCGAGACGCCGCCGCCATCCGCGCTGTCGACGCAGCAGCTCGACCTCAACCTCGCGATCGGCGCTTGATGGCAGACAGTTGCGGCCGAATTGAAACTGCGGCTCGATAACACGCAGGCCATTCAGACCGGGTTCTCGTGTGGCCTCGCTTGTATTGAATTGGACTGAAACATGAACGACGAATACGACATCGAAACGCTGGCGGTGCGCGCTGGCACTGTGCGCAGCCAGTTCAACGAACACTCGGAGGCGATGTTCCTCACCTCCAGCTTCGTCTTCGGCAGTGCCGCCGAAGCGGCGGCGCGCTTCAAGGGCGAACAGCCCGGGCCGATCTACGCGCGCTTCACCAATCCCACGGTGCAGATGATGGAGGCGCGGCTCGCCGCGCTCGAAGGTGCCGAGCGCTGCGTCGCGTTCGCCTCCGGCATGGCGGCGATCCTCGCCACCGTGATGGGGCTCATGAAAGCGGGCGAGCACGTCGTCGCCTCGCGCTCGATCTTCGGCTCGACGGTGCAGTTGTTCTCCAACATTCTCGGCCGCTTCGGCATCGAAACGAGCTACGTGTCGCCGACCGATCCTGCGGAATGGCGCGCGGCAGTCAGGCCGAACACGAAGCTCTTCTTCGTCGAATCGCCGTCGAACCCGCTCACCGAAGTGAGCGACGTTCGCGCACTTGCCGCCATCGCCCACGAAGCCGGGGCGTGGCTCGCGGTCGACAACTGTTTTTGCTCGCCCGCGCTGCAGAAACCGCTCGAACTCGGTGCCGACATCGTGATCCATTCAGCGACCAAGTATCTCGACGGCCAGGGTCGTGTGCTTGGCGGCGCCGTGCTGGGTAGCCAGGCGCTCATGGAAGGCGTCTATACCTTCCTGCGCACGGCGGGGCCGACGCTCTCGCCCTTCAATGCCTGGGTCATTCTCAAGGGGATGGAAACCCTGTCGCTGCGCATGGACGCGCATTCGCGCAATGCGCTCGCCTTGGCGCAGTGGCTGGAAGCGCAGCCGCAGGTCGCGCGCGTGCTTTATCCCGGGCTGCCTTCGCATCCGCAACACGCACTGGCGATGGCGCAGCAGAAGACCGGCGGCGGCATCGTCGCCTTCGACATCAAGGGCGGCCAGGCGGCGGCGTGGAAGCTGATCGACGCGACGAAACTCTTGTCGATCACCGCCAATCTGGGCGACACCAAGACCACTATCACCCATCCGGCCAGCACCACGCACAGCCGCATGACGGCGGAGCAGCGCGCCGCGGCAGGCATCGGCGACGGCCTGGTGCGCATTGCCGTCGGCCTCGAGTCCGTCGCCGACGTCCAGAACGATCTCGCGCGTGGGCTTGCCTGACGCACCGCTCGCCAGAAGCGCCGTCAGAGATTCTCGATCTTCAACGTGCAGCCCGTCGCGTCGCACACCACATAGCCCCAGCGTTCGTACCAGTCGGGCAGCACCCAGCGTTCGCACGATCTGCCGGCGACTTCGTGGGTGTGCCGGGCGGGGCGGTGGGTGTGGCCGTGGATCAAACGCTGCGCCTGCTGCGCGTGGAGTAGGCGCACGACTTCGCTGACATTGACGTCCATGATGGCGGCGGACTTTTCTGCCTTGGCGGCCGCGCTGCCGGCGCGTGCCCGGCGGGCCAGTTGGCGGCGTAGCTGCCTGGGCAGGCGCTTGAGGAGAGCGACGGTGACGGGATGGCGCGAGCGGCGGCGGAAGACCTGGTAGGCGATGTCATCGGTGCACAGCGTGTCGCCGTGCATCAGAAGTGTCGGGACACCGTAGAGTTCGATGCGCGTCGGGTCGGCGATGAGCGTCATGCCGGAGCGTGCGGCATAGCGCTCCGCCAGCATGAAATCGCGGTTGCCGTGCAGGAAATACACCGGCGTGCCCGCTGTGGCCAGAGTCTTCAGGCGCCGTGCCGTTTCCGCGGCGACGACTTCTTCGTGGTCGTCTCCCGTCCAGGCTTCGAACAGGTCGCCGAGAATGTAGAGTGCGTCGGCACCCGCGACGTCCGCGTCGAGAAAGCGAAAAAAACGCCCGGTTGCGGCCGGGCGTTCGTCGGTGAGGTGCAGGTCGGCGACGAAGTAGGTGCGACCCGTCTGCGCCATTCGTTTCAGGCGATTTCCGCCTTGTTGATGACGACGTCCTCCAGCGGCACATCCTGGTGGCCGGCGCGGGTGCCGGTTTTTACCTTTTTGATGGCGTCGACGACTTCGGTGCCCTCGACCACGCGGCCGAACACGGCGTAGCCGTAGCCTTGCGGCGTGGGGGAGGTGAAGTTGAGGAAGCCGTTATCCTTGACGTTGATGAAGAACTGCGCGGTGGCGGAATTCGGGTCGGATGTGCGCGCCATGGCAATCGTGTAGGTCTCGTTCTTCAGGCCATTGGACGCCTCGTTCTCGATTGGCGCGCGGGTCGGCTTCTGCGTCATGCCTACCGCGAAACCTCCACCCTGGATCATGAAACCGTCGATCACGCGATGGAAGATCGTGCCGTCATAGAAGCCGTCGCGCACGTACTGAAGAAAATTCTCCACCGTCTTGGGCGCCTTCGCGGCGTCGAGTTCGAGGGTGAGGGTGCCGAGGGTGGTGTGCAGCTTGACCATGCCTGTCCTTAAAGTGAAGTTTCGTGGATGATTGTCCAGCGTCCGTTGTCGCGGCGCCAGAACTGGCGTTTCACGGTACGGTCGTTGAGGTTGTTGCTGCGGTAGTCCTGCACGAAGCTGACCAGCGCGAAATCGGGGCGTTCGGGGTAGAGCATCAGACTGACGCGGTCGAGCCCCACCTTGATCCAGGTTTTGCCTGCGTTGACTTTCTGCTTCGAGGCGCGGAATGCGTCCAGATCCTGTTCGCCGCTGCGAAACTGCCGGTGGTAGTGGGCAATCAGGCGTGCCGTGTCGCGGCTTTCCCAGTCCTGTCGCCAGTTTTCCAGCGCGGCCGCGAGGTCGCTGCGGCGTTCGGCGAGCGCGTCGAGCGCCACCCACTCGACCGCCTCGGTGATGACCACAGGGGTCTTGCCGGTCTCGATGTATTGTCCGAGGCGCGTCAGGTCGTCGTTGGCAAGCACCACGCAGCCCTCGCTCGCGCGCGGCGCACGGCTGTAGGTGTTACTCGGGCTGCCGTGGATCCAGATGCCGTAGCCGTTGCGCCCCTGGCGCGCGTCCCACTCGTTGGGATAGCTGAGGGTGAAGGCGCCGCCGCCGTAGAAGTCGGTGAGCTCGCGCGGCGATTTGAAACCCGACACGCTGTAGATGCCGATCGGCGTGCGGTTGTCGCCTTCGCGCTCCTTGCCGGTGCCGGCCTTGCCGATGGTCACGTAGAAGTCCGCCACGCGCACCGGCAGGCCGGCGCGGTTGGCGTAGACATACAGGCGCGAGCGGCTGGCGTCGACCACCAGCGCATGGCGGTAGGCGTCGTCGAGATTGAGCAGGTACGCCGGTACCTTGTCCTGCGGCAGGGGATCGGTTGCCGCGCGCACGCGCTGGCGTGCTTCGTCGCGCAACTGTTGCAGTTCCCCACCGCGCGTATTCACGTTGCCGAGCGTGTCCAGCGGCCGCGCGCGTGCCAGCAACAGATCGCCGCGCACCAGGTGCGCGAGGCGGAAATTGGGATGCTGGCGGGTGAGCTGGTCGACCGTCGAAAGGGCTTCCGGCACGCGGCTCTGCGCCACGGCGAGCAGGCTGTCGGTCAGCATGCGATCGGCATCCGCCAGCGCACCCCCAGGCAGGGCGGCGAGCAGCAGGATGGACAGCAGGCGGCGCATGAGGGCGGTCAGCGGGACGTTTCGTCGACGATGCGCCACTGGCCGTTTTGCAGGGCCAGCTTCAGCGTCTTGGTGACGGTCGAACTGAGGCGGTCGGAACGGTAGGCCTGGCGGAAGGTGGCGCTGGCGCTGTCGCCCTGTCGTTCTACCTTGATGTCGCTCAGCTTGACCTCGATGCGCTTGGGCGCAGCGATGCGCGCACGGCGCTGCGCTTCCCAGACGGTGCGCGACAGGCCATCCGCGCTGTAGTCGCTGGCGTAGGCCGCCAGATAGGCGTCGGCGTCGCGGCGCGACCAGGCCTGCGCCCACTGCGCGATCGCCGCCTCGACATCGGCTGCCGGTACGGCGGGCGCGGTCGTGCGCGGTTCCACGGGAGGCGCGGCGGGTTTTGGCGCCGGTGCCGCGGGCGTGGCGGCAGCGGCGACGGTCGGGCGCGCTGCGGCCTTGCGCGGCTGGGCGCCCATCATTTCCTTGATCAGCGCAAGCTTGGTCTGTGCGGCGGTGTTGCGGCTGTCGAGCGCCAGTGCCTTGTCATACGCCAGCGACGCCATCTTGGCGTAGATGTCGCCGAGATTCTCGTGGGCGGTGGCGTAGCTCGGGTGGGTGCGAATCGCCCTTTCCAGCGAATCCTTCGCGGCTTCGTATTTGCCCTGCGACGCATACAGCACCGCGAGGTTGTTGTAGGGTTCGGGCAGTTCGGGATAGTCCTCGGTCAACGCGGTGAACAGCCCGATCGCGTCGTTGGTCTTGCCCTGGTCGGCGAGGATCAGGCCCTTGAGAAAGCGGGCCTGCGCGTCCTTCGGGTTCTTCGCCAGATAGCGGTTGGCGTTGTCGAGCGCGCCGGCAAGATCACCCTTGCGAAACTGCTGGTTGATTTCCTGGATATCGTTCGCCAGCGCGGGCGTTCCCGCAAGCAAGGCGCAGACGACAACGGCGGCGAGAAAACGGGGCAGGGCCATGTGATATGCTCGGGTCATCGCGGAAAACCGGCATTTTAGCAACATCGCCCCGGCTGGGACAGCCAGGGCGATGCCGGATTCCCGGATCGCATCATTCAGTTCCCGGCCCTTTCGTTCCATGCTGCACATCACCAACTCCCTTACCCGTACCAAGGAAGCCTTTGTCCCCCTCATGCCCGGCCGCGTCCGCATGTACGTCTGCGGCATGACCGTGTACGACCTGTGCCACCTGGGGCATGCACGGGTGTTCGTGGTGTTCGACATGGTGGTTCGCTGGCTGCGCGCGAGCGGGTACGAGGTCGAGTACGTCAGGAACATAACGGACATTGACGACAAGATCATTAGGCGTGCACAGGAAAACGGCGAGACCCCGGCCGAACTG
>JANJXF010000081.1 GCA_024709165.1 Thiobacillus sp.
GTTCTCGATGGCGGGGATCCCGCCCACCGTCGGTTTTTACGCCAAGCTCTCGGTACTGCAGGCGGTGATCGAGCTCGGCTACGTGTGGCTCGCCGTGGTGGCGGTGCTGTTGTCGCTGATCGGGGCGTTCTATTACCTGCGCGTGGTCAAGCTGATGTACTTCGACATGCCGCACGACAGCCAGCCTGTCGCCACCGGCGCCGATGCACGCATTCTGGTGTCCGCCAATGGCATTGCCATCCTCGTTCTCGGCATTCTTCCGCAACCGCTGATGACGGTGTGCAACCACGCCATCGGCGCATCGTTCTGATCGGGCCGCTTCGCGGCTTTTTCCGGGGTGGTGCAGGCGCGGGGGCATCCGATGTTGCGTGCGTCCTGCATGGTTTTGGCCTATCCTGCCATGGTCTGGCGCCATTCGCGATGCCATGGCGGTGCAGTGTGCCGCGCTGCGCTGGACGCTTCGCACAGGAGGAGCGCGGTGGATATTCAAGTCAAACGTGTCTACGATGACGCCGGAGCGGCCGACGGCTGGCGTGTGCTGGTCGATCGCGTCTGGCCGCGCGGCCTCAGCAAGGCACGGGTCCGTGCCGATGCGTGGTCCAAGGATGTGGCGCCGAGCACCGCTTTGCGGCAGTGGTTCGCGCATGACCACGCGAAGTGGGACGAATTTGTGCGCCGCTATACGGCGGAGCTCGACACCAGGCCAGAGGCGCTGACGCCACTGTGGGAAGCGGCGCAGCAGGGACGACTCACGCTGCTGTATGGCGCTCGCGACAGCGAGTACAACCAGGCCGTGGCGCTGCGCGCGTATCTGCTGGCGCATGGCCGGAAAGCTGCCGCGCGCCACAGCACCGGGTGATTGTTGAAGCTAACGATCATGGTGGCTGGCACCCCCCCTGAAGATAAAAAAGACTTCAGGGTGGGAGAGAGCAGGCAGAGGTCGTGATAATTTTTGGCGACTCGATCCCGCACCTAGCGTGATCCGCCGGACTGACTCGCACCCCGGATTGCTTCCATAGAGAGCGCACGCTAAACAGGCCGTTGGCGACTTATCGCCTTCAGGCAGATTCAGTGCCGGCACCCGCCACCTTCCGCCCTTGAGTGTAAATCGACAGGAGGCGGTATGGAACTGGTAGCGCTGTACAAACGCGTGATCGGGCTCGACATTCATTAGGCGCAAATTAATGCCTGTGCGCTGATCGAGGAAGCCGACGGAAGCACGCGCATCGAGCAACGTCAGTTTGGCGGGTTCAAGCGCGACCGCCGGGAATTGACGGATTGGGTGACCTCATTGCGTCCCGACAACGTCGTGATGGAAAGCACGGGTATCTACAGGAAGAGTCCGTATGCGGCGCTGGAGGCGGTGGGAAGGCCAATGCACGGCATGTCAAGAACGCAGCTCGTCTGGCGTCCTGGGTCGGCATCAGCCCCGGCAGCAACGAGTCGGCCGGCTGCGATTTTTAGGATAAGTCACAGTTTCCCTGTTGGGGCATCAACACGGCTTCCCTGTCCACTCGGAACGGCCACCGGCGCCACGGCCGCTTGGTCAATCAGTACGTCGATCACTGCTGGCCTATCCGCATCAAGTGCGTCTCGGATCGCGTTCCCGAGGTCCCGTGGATCCGTCACGCGCACCCCCCATGCACCCATCTCTTGGGCCAGGCCCGCGAAATTCGTTGGCGAAAACTCAGAAAGCTTGTCAAGATCGTGGGAGTTGGGCCAGAGGCTCTGCAGCAAGTGCGTTTGAAAAGCCATCGCCTGGTTATTCAGTACGATCGTAATCAGATTGATGTTGTTGCGCACCGCGGTCTCAAGCTCACCCAGGTGATAGAAAAATCCCCCGTCTCCGGTGAAAGCCACTACCGGGCGTTCCGGCACCGCGGCCTTGGCGCCCATCGCCGCCGGGAACGCCCAGCCCAGGCTGCCCTCGCAGTGCAGGAAATTTTTCCCCGCAGGTAAATCCATATAGACTCCGGCCCAGGTTCCGACGTAGCCCGTGTCCGCAACATAGAGCGTGTCTTGCGGGCACGCGTTCACGAGTTCGACCGCCAGTTGTTCCGGCCGGATGGGAACGGCATTCCCGTACATACGTGCAGCCTCGCCATCGCGCCACGCCTGCAGAGCTTGCTGCGACTTTGTCACCCACTCACCGTGAGTGCCGCGCCCACCAGTACGCGCCGCCTCAAGCATCTGCCGCAGCACGCTGCGTGCATCGCCAACCAGAGGCAGGACATTCGGGTAGTTTGCACCGGGTTGAGCCGGGTTGATGTCGACGTGAATCACGCGTACTCCAGGTGTCGGCAGCCGCCTCTGATTCGTCGTCGCGCCACCCTGATGCCCACCGACGTAAAGCACCAGGTCCGCTGCGGCGATCACTGCATCGGTAAGTGGACGCCGGTAAGTGCCGGTAACACCAAGTGCCAGAGGGTGCCGATCATTAATGCTGCCTTTGCCATTCAGAGTCGTGGTAACCGGGATGTCCAGTAATTCTGCCAGGGCCGTCACCTCCTCCCACGCGCCTGAAACCACCGTGCCTCGGCCACATACCATCACCGGACGCTCAGCGTGACGAAGCTCATGAACTGCCTGCTGGACCAGCGATTCATCCGCCTGTGGACGAAATGCGGGGTAAGTGAAGTAGCGCTGGTCCAGATGATTGAAATCAAATTCGAACTCTGCCGCCTCCAAGGCGCCGTCAAGGTAGAGATGAACCGGTCGCGGTGCTCCCGTTGTCATTTCCCGATAGGCCTTGCCAAAAAACTCCGCCATCCGTTCGATCGACCTCACCTCCGCATCGTATTTGGTCACCGGACGAAAATCCACGTATGCTTCCTGGTACGAATTGCCGTGGTAACGTGCGCTTGGCTGAACTGGCGTCAGGGCAAGTAGCGGCGTGTGACTCTGCCAGGCATCGACGAGTCCCGCGTACAGATTCGTTGCGCCCGGACCGCCCTGTGCGATCACCATCGTCGGACTACCCGAGGCCTGCGCGTAGCCATCGGCCATATAACCCGCCGCCTTCTCCGAATGGCAGAGCACGCGTTTGACCGGATCGTTCGCCAGTTCCACAAGTGTTGGATACAGGAACGTCGGAGTAAAAAAAACCGCTCTCACACCCGAGCGCCGAACCAGTTCCGCGAGGAATTGCTGGCCCTTAATTTTTTGTGGGCGTCCGTTGGCCGGTTCAACCGCTGAAGGATCAAATTGCTCCATCGTCAACAAATACCGTCAGTTTTTCATTCGTCGTTTGGCCAGCCCACCGCAGGTTCTGCTGGTGCGAGACTTCCGCATGGCCGGCCAGGCTACGTCAATCAAAATGGCCGCAGATCTCGTCGTCCACACCCGCAGTCGCCAGCGTTTTGCTGCCGGAATGGAGGCGGATTTCCTGGGCCAATGCGAGTACGTTCGGGTAGAGCCGCGTCACATCGGAATTCTGCGGATCTTCTCCGTAACGTTTTTTCACTCCTTGCGCACTCAATTGCAAATAACGGTCAGGCGCAACACCATGACGTTTCAGGCTTTCCAGAACACAGGCCAAAGGACAGCCGTCAAGCGCGAGTATCGGCCGCCCCGAGCTTACCTGACGAACGAAACGCGGAATGTCCGCCCCCACGCCGGCTATACAGGACATCTGCGCCTCGCCCTCGTGATCGAGACGCAACGCCAAGGCATTGGCCGTCTGTGCCGCACTGGAACAGCCCGAGCAACTGTACACCAACGGAAGATGCTGGCTATGCCGAGTCATGCCGCCTCCTATGACTATCCGATATTTATCCCAGATTACCCATTAGCCGCTCTTCAGCACCGGTATATGTTGGAGCGGACACGCTGGCCCCGAATCCCGTGACGATGTTGCGAAACTACGCAGGCTCCAGCCAACGCTCAGGCATTTCCGCCTGTACCGTATCGTTCGGGTTGGTATCCGGATCATCGTCCCCCCACAGGTCCACATGGCGGAAGGACAGAAGATAGAACCATTCCGCCTGGTCAAGATTCCCCCAGGCCTCATCTTCCGGTGTGGGGCTCTCGTAAACCACGGACACGACCATCCCCGCTACACCTCGGGTGTAACCGGGAGTTTGGTTGTAAAAAACGTCAGGAAGATCTTTTACCCGCAACAAGTCCCCCACCTTAAATCTGGGGGGGCCGCCAGCCTTGCCCTTGTAGCATTGGGGATCACCCACACCCTCGGCCATTTCAGCGATACGCAGACGGTCATACATAGGCGAATCAGCGGCCTTTCCCGAGCAATGGCGAGGGTCGGATTCACCGGCAGATCCAGCAAATTCACTTTTTTCCATGGCGTTTTTTCACCTCATCGATCTTGTTTGTAAGCTCGGCCAGCGTAACCAGCCGCTTGTCGACCATGGCCCGAGTCGCAGAGAGCAGGAAACGTCCCGCATATGGCAGAGAAAAATACTGCTTGTCTCCCAGATCGACGACCCGGCGAAGCTTTTCTGTGTGATTCCAGACGCCGCGCCAAGCCAAACATTCGCAGGTCACCATGGTGTTTGTCTCCCACGCCATCTGCTCTCTCTCTTGCAGCTGGATGGGGCCACCTGCCTCGCCGCCAAGATCATGAGCTGTCCGCATGAATTCCTTGAATGTTCCATCAAAGGAGTGGGGCGCCGGAAATTCCCTGCTGCTGACATTGTCAGAAACATTTGAGTTTGATACCCGCTGTTGCGGATCGGGTGTGTCATTCGAGGTCATGAGCAGTCTTCCTTTCGCTATGGGTGTTACCGAAACCCCTCGGGTGTACAACACATATCCGGCACGCCGAGGATGCCGGGGAGAGTGGACGCTTCGCCTGCTGGGCGTTCCCTTCATTCACGACTGCACAAACACCTATGCGTCTCAATCCCCTATTAATGATCGTGGTGCACAGGGCGATTGGCCTTGAGCACCGGGCGCTTGGTGTTCGAGGTGATGCCAGGTTTGGGCACGGCCACGCCAATCAGGCAATCGCGCGTCACGATCTCAGCCAACTGATCCTCGGTCCAGCCGTCGG
>JANJXF010000086.1 GCA_024709165.1 Thiobacillus sp.
GGACGCCCGCCGTGCCGTACGGGAGCTCGACCAGCAGGGTATCTTCACCTTCTGCATCAACCTCGACCCCAAGGCCGATGAGTACGTAGCCGATATCTTCGGCCGCCAGTACACTGTCGTCGACAACATCCAGCGTTTGCCTGAGAAATTGCCGGCGCTGTTCATGGCGCTGACGAAGTAGCCGGAAGCGTTGGCGGCACGCCGATGATTTGACGGATAATCCTGAAAACCGTAGTTGGACGCACCCGCGGGCGTGCAGTGGATTCATCCGGCAGGTGAAGGAAGGTGAGGCCGGAAGATCCGCGTTCATGAAGTGTTGGCAAAAGCATGACGCGGTCAACTGCGGTTTTCAGGATAATGGACTCCACTGCAAGCGGCAGCCTTATCGTCGCGCCCGCCCTTTCTCGTGAACATGAGCATTGCTTACCACGCCACCCCCCGTGCCATGCTTGGCAGCCTGATCCGCAACCGCGGACTGCTGCGCGACCTGGTCAAGCGCGACTTCATCGGCCGCTACAAAGGCTCCATGCTGGGCGTCGTCTGGTCCCTGTTCAATCCGCTGTTCATGCTCGCCGTCTACACGGTTGTCTTCAGCGTGGCGTTCAAGGCGAAGTGGGGCGCGGGTGAGGAAAGCAAGGTCGCATTCGCCATCGTGCTTTTTTCCGGCATGATCGTCCACAGCTTCTTTGCCGAATGCCTCAACCGTGCGCCCGGCCTCATCACCAGCCACGCCAACTACGTCAAGAAAGTCGTGTTTCCACTTGAGATCCTGCCGTGGATGGCGTTGTTTTCGGCCTTGCTGCATTTTCTGGTCAGCTTCGGCGTCCTGCTGGTTTTTTGCCTGCTTGCGGGGGTGCCGGTGCACGCCGGCGTGCTGCTCGTTCCGATCGTGCTGCTGCCGCTGGTCCTGATGATCCTGGGCGTGTCGTGGGTCTTTGCCTCGCTCGGCGTCTACCTGCGCGACCTCGCGCAGGTCATGGGAATCGTCACCACCGTCGCACTGTTTCTCGCGCCGGTCTTCTACCCCATCGATGCCCTGCCGCCCGCCTATCAGACGCTTCTCGCGTGGAACCCGATCACGTTGCCGATCATCCAGCTGCGCGACGTGATGCTGTGGGGCAGGCCGTTGCAATGGGTGGACTGGGCGGTCAGCCTGGCCGTCGGCGCGGTGGTGTGCCAGGCCGGTTTCTGGTGGTTCCAGAAATCGCGTCGGGGGTTTGCCGATGTCCTCTGATGAAATCGTCGTCGACGTACACAATCTCGGCAAGCGCTACGAACTTTACAACACGCCGCGTGACAGGCTGAAGCAGCTGGTCCTGCCACACGTGCACCAGGCTGCACATCGCGTGGGTGCGACATTCGGCATTGCGCAACCGTACTCCCCCCCCTGCTATTTCCGCGAATTCTGGGCTTTGCGGGATGTCTCGTTTCAGGTGCGGCGTGGCGACAGCTTCGGCATCATCGGACGCAATGGAAGCGGCAAGAGCACCCTGCTGCAAATTCTGGCTGGAACCTTGGCGCAGACGAGTGGTGAAGCCCGTGTCAACGGCCGAGTCGCTGCACTGCTGGAACTGGGAAGCGGCTTCAACCCGGAGTTCAGCGGTCGGGAAAACGTCTTCCTCAATGGCCTGCTGCTGGGCCTTTCCCGTGGCGAAGTGGAAAACCGGTTCGATGAAATCGCCGCGTTCGCCGATATCGGCAATGTGCTGGACCAGCCGGTCAAGACCTATTCCAGCGGGATGCTGGTGCGATTGGCCTTTGCCGTACAGGTGGCGTTGGAGCCGGACATACTCATTGTTGATGAAGCACTGAGTGTAGGCGATTATTTTTTCCAGCAAAAATGTTTTGGCCATTTGAGAACAATGCGTGAGAGGGGGCTGACGCTTCTCTTTGTCTCGCACGACATGGGGACAGTGCGTGATCTGTGCAAACAGGCGATCTATTTGCGGAAAGGAGTGCCGTTATTTGTGGGCGACAGCCGCTCCGCAATCCAGCGCTACTTCAATGAAGACGCAGAGTCGCCAAAGGTGCCAAGTGGCGTGTTTCCCGCCATGGCGGATCAAGCCTGCCATGAGGGGGTGTCACCCACCTGTTTTTCGGAACTGGCGGACAATGCAATGTGGTCACGCGCGCCAACGGACAGGGATCGACTGTTCGCTGTACATATTGCCAATGAGAACGGGCAGAGCGTTGATCATGCGCGCCTGGGAGAGGCCATCCGCGTCCTTGTTTATTATCGATCGACTCGGGATGATGAAAACACAACTGTTACATTGGCTATCAAGAATCGCTACGATCAGATTGTCTTCTCGACAAGTGCTTGGAGGCTGGGTATAGAAAGCTGTTTCCGCCACGACGCAGCGTATGCCGTGTTTTCATTCCAGATTGGGCTGATGCTTGAGGCTGGATTATATTCATTGCGCGTGGGTATTGGGCATACACCAACAGCCGGCAAGAGGCTGGAACTGGATACCACAGACTGGTTTGGTCCATTTCGGGTCGACTGGAACTACGAGGCCGAGGAGGCGCCCTTTCTAGGAATGTTTGGCTTGCCGGCAAGCGGGAAAATGGTTTTTGAAGAATCCACAGCCGCAGGCAATAAATGAAAATTCATGCAAATACCGGGTTGCGTCCGTCTGTGTCGGGCCTATTGGAATTCCGTGGTAATGCCGTATGATGTTTGAAACTTTGGTTCCAGAACTTCGTGCCTCGTTCGAAGCGGCGGCGACTCTCAATGGCATGGTCGATGTCGATATGCAGGTTGCCGGCCATCCGATCCGTGTTTCTTTCGCAGAGCCGTCCTTGCAGCGGGCGCTCATGCCGTCCCTGCAAGGTTTGCGTGTCCATTCGGCTGAGCCGACGCTGACAATCAGGGTCTGGGGTGGAAAATCCACGACGTTTCCTTCCGTGGGCCTACAAAAGGCATTGGCCAAATTCCCAGACAAAGTGTCAGTCGTCAATTCCGGTCCGCAGCATTTACAGTACAATCCGGACGGTGAGATTCTCAGTTGTATCGACACCCAGACAAGGGAAGCCTACTACTATGCCGCCGATGCGGACAGCTTGCCAGACTATGAGATCTGCACGCCGATGCGCATGCTTTTCAATTGGCTGTGCTCGATGCATGATGCCTTGATGGTGCACGCCGCCGCGGTCGGGTGCGATGGAAAGGGTGCGCTGATCATAGGAAAGAGTGGCCGAGGAAAATCCACCACGGGGCTGCAATGCCTTTTGCATGGCATGGACTATCTGGGCGATGACTACGTTGCAATCACCGGTCCGACACCCACCGTTGCCCACCAGCTTTATCGGGGCTGCAAGGTGATGGACGATGCGTTGGCGAGATTGCCTGAGCTTCGGCCCCACGTGATCAGCGGCAATCGACAAAGCGGAAAGAACGTGCTCATCCTCGAAGAAAACATGGGGAAGCTGGCGTCCTCGCTGGAAATCGTCATGATCATTCGTCCGCGGATATGTGCGGCATCGACAACATCGTTTGCTCCGTTGAGTCCCATGCAGGCCGTGATGGAGTTCGCAAGCAGCACCATCATGCAAATGCCAGGGACCGGCAATTACATGCTGCGTGAACTGACGCGTTTTTGTGCCAGTATTCCTGCCTACGAGATGGCCATGAGTAACGACCGTGCCGAGATTTCCGGCGCACTCGAGTCCTTTCTCCTGCAAAGCCATGAAAAATGAGTGCTTTCAAACGCTTTGAGGATGTCCCGGAGATTCCCCGCGCGCAACAATTGCTGTTTGAAGCTTTGCTTTCGGATTCGCCGAAGAATCGTGCATCGTTTCAGGAATGGATGACAAATATCGACTTCGATGCCCTGGATTATTCCTCCTTGCGGTTGATTCCTGCGCTGTTTTCGGACTTTCAGGACGATCCGCTTTGTGAACCGCATCGGGG
>JANJXF010000199.1 GCA_024709165.1 Thiobacillus sp.
GGCGTGACGATGCCCTGCCGCGCGTAGTGCATCTGTGTCACGTTCATGCCGGCTTGGGCGCGGCGCGGGTGTCGATGCAGGCCGGGGAAGCGCATCGCGGCAAGTGCCGGATTGGCGGCCTGCTGGCGGCCGTATGCGGAACTGAGACCGGCAAGCATCTCGCTGTCGCCGCGCGCTTCAATCCAGTCTGCGCGCAGTGCGGGCAAGCCCTGACGGATGTCGATTCTTGCCGCGGGATCGGTGTACGGCCCCGAGCAGTCGTAGACGAAGATGGGCGGGTTTTTTTCGCCGCCGAATGCAGTGGGTGTGTCGGCCTGGCTGATCTCGCGCATCGGCACGCGGATGTCGGGGGTGCTGCCTTCGACATGGACCTTGCGTGAGTTAGGCAGCGGCAGCACTGCGGCGGCGTCGACGTGCGCGGTGGCGGCTAGGAATTGGGGGTTGGCGTTCATGGTGGCGCTCCAGCAGAAAAGAGGCGGAGACCTAGTCCGTTTCACCGCGCAAGGATCAACGGGGAAAGCCGGCCGGCCTCGTCAGATATTCAAACAGAGGCCCTGTCGGCCTCCCTACGGCGGTATCAACCGCTTCAGGTTCGAAGGGTGTGTCTCACTCCTTGCGGCCAACAGCCGCCCGGAGACCCCTGGCAAGCGCTCCAAGTTAGCTGAAATGTGAAATAATTGCAAGGCAAGACCCCGACTAACTTATTGATATTCAAGGGCACGGCATGAACATCGAGCAAGCGCGCTTCAACATGGTCGAACAGCAGATCCGTCCCTGGGACGTTCTGGACCAGACGGTGCTCGATCTGCTGTTCAAGCTGCGGCGCGAGGATTTCGTGCCACAAGCCCACCGTACGCTGGCCTTCGTCGACATGGAGATCCCGCTCGGCCACGGTCAGACCATGTGGACACCCAAACTGGAAGCACGCGTGCTGCAGGAACTTGCGATCCAGGCGACCGACCGCGTGCTGGAAATCGGCACGGGCAGCGGCTATTTTGCGGCGCTGCTGGCGGCGCAGGCGGCCGAGGTGGCGAGCGTCGAGATCGTTCCCGAACTCGCGGATGCCGCGCGGCAGAAACTGCGTGCGCACGGCGTCACCAACGTCGAGATTCACGTCGGC
>JANJXF010000115.1 GCA_024709165.1 Thiobacillus sp.
CGCACCCGCTGGCACGCCTGCTCACGCGCCAGCCTTTGTCGCGCCTCCTTGCAGGCCCCGGCCTGCGGCGTCGTTGCTTCGCGGCAGGCACGCGATCAGACGCACCATCGGGCGCGTCCAACTGCGGTTTCTAGGTTGAATTGTGTCTGGCCCTGGGGTTTGCTGTCGGCGCTCATGTCGTGCTCCGGATCGCGTTTGGCAGCACCATGCCAGCATTTCGCCACATCTTCGCCAAACCCTTGCCGAGGCGTGCCAGGCAGCCTAATATTACAACCGTTATAACAATCGGGAGCCTGCGATGCATACCCTGAAACTCACCCAGATCGGCAATTCGGTCGGCCTGATCCTGCCCAAGGACGTGCTGGCGCGCCTGAAACTGGAAAAGGGCGACACGGTGTTCGTGACCGAGACGCCGGACGGCGTGGCGATGACACCCTACGACCCCAGCCTGGAAGAGCAGATCGACGCGGGCCGCGCGTTCATGCGCGAGTTCCGCGACACCTTTCACGAACTGGCGAAGTAAGTGGCACGCGCCTGGAACTGGGTCGCGAAGCGTGCGCTGCTGTTGCTGCACGACGAAAGCCTGGCCGAGCATGGCGGCCTGCCGGGGCTGCGCGACGAGGGGCTGCTCGATTCCGCGCTGGCGCGACCGCTGAATCTGGCCGCGTCTGGCGATCCGGATGTATGCGAACTGGCCGCATGCTACTGCGTCGGCCTTGCCAAGAATCATCCTTTTGTCGACGGCAACAAGCGTGCTGCCTTCCTTGCACTGGGTTTATTCCTCTACTCGAATGGACTGCGCCTGACCGCGACCCAGGCGGAAGCCACACTCGCGGTACTGTCCGTCGCCGCCAGCGAATGGGACGAAGCGACGCTCGCCGCCTGGCTGCGCGAACGCACCGCGCCGCACGCCTGACCGCTCACCGCTCACCATGTCCCACCCTTGGCTCGCCGCCCTCAAGATCTACGCCCACCCCCGCGTCGTCGGCATGCTGTTCCTCGGTTTTTCCGCCGGTCTGCCGCTGTTGCTGGTGCTTGGCACGCTGTCGTTCTGGCTGTCGGAGGCGGGCATCGACCGCGCGACGATCGGGCATTTGAGCTGGGTGGGGCTGGCGTACGGCTTCAAGTTTCTGTGGTCGCCGCTGGTCGATCGCCTGACGCTGCCGCTGCTGACGCGCACGCTGGGCCGCCGGCGCGCATGGCTGCTCTTGTCCCAGGTCTGCATCGCGGCGGCGCTGCTGGGCATGGCGAACACCGATCCGGTGCTGAACCTCACGCATACGGTGTATTTCGCACTGGCGGTGGCGTTCGCTTCGGCGACGCAGGACATCGCGCTCGACGCCTACAGGATTGAAGCCGTGGAAACCGAAAAGCAGGGCGCGATGGCGGCGACCTATCAGGCCGGCTACCGCATCGCGATGATCACCGCCGGCGCGGGTGTGCTGTGGATCGCGGCGGCGGTCGACTCTTCCGAGGCCAGCTACGATTTTCACCCCTGGCAGGTGGCGTATACGACGATGGCGGCGTTGATGGCGGTCGGCATCGTCACCACGCTGATCATACGCGAACCGCAACACGCCGCACCCGTGCCGCGCATCGGCGAGCAGGGTTTCGCCGCCTGGCTCGCGACGAGCTTCGTGCAGCCTTTCGTCGATTTCTTCGCACGCTACAAGTGGCAGGCCTTGCTGCTGCTGGCGCTGATCGCGGTCTACCGCATCTCCGACGTGGTGATGGGGGTGATGAGCAATCCCTTCTATCAGGAGATGGGCTTCACCAAGGACGAGGTGGCAACCGTGTCCAAAGTGTACGGTGTCATCATGACCATCGCCGGCGCGGGTCTGGGCGGCCTGCTGGTGGCGCGCCTCGGCGTGATGCGCACGCTGATGCTGGGCGCGCTGCTCTCCGCCGCGACCAACCTGCTGTTCGTCTGGCTCGCCGGGCGCGGCCACGACGTCGGCGCGCTGGTGTTCACGGTATCGGCCGACAACCTCTCGGCCGGCATCGCGTCCTCGGCCTTCGTCGCTTACCTGTCGAGTCTGGTGAACCAGGCGTATTCGGCGACGCAGTACGCGCTGTTCACCTCGGTGATGCTGCTGCTGCCGAAGTTCATCGCCGGTTTTTCCGGTGAGTTCGTCGATGCGTATGGCTGGGCGAATTTCTTCACCGGCACGGCGGCAATCGGGGTACCGGTGCTGCTGCTGGTGTGGCTGGCGGGGCGGGGGAAAGGCTGAAAACCTTTTTATCCGCGAAGGACGCGAAGGGGCGCGAAGAAAAACAGGGAATAAAAAACAGAATGGACGAACCGGTTTTAAGGGAAGAGGTTTATGCCATCGTTGGCGCTGCGATTGAGAGGCATCGAGAGTTGGGTGCAGGGTTTCTGGAGGCGGTCTATCAGGAGGCCCTGGAGCGGGAACTCGCGATGCGAGGAATTGTTTTTGAGTCGCAGCGTGAACCGGTAATCCTCTACAAAGGCCAGCCGCTTGGCAAGCGCTACGTCTGCGACCTCCTGTGTTTCGGCAGCGTGCCGGTCGAACTCAAGGCGATGGACCGGCTGACCGGGCGCGAGGATGCCCAAGTCATCAATTACCTCAAGTCATCCGGCATATCGGTAGGCGTGCTCATCAACTTCGGTTCTCACGGCAAACTGGAATGGCGACGCCTGATCAATACCCAATGAGACTCTCCATGCTTTTCTTCGCGCCCTTCGCGTCCTTCGCGGGTAAAAAATGATCGAGTTCTCCCTCCTCACCGCCCTGCTCGCCGGCCTGCTCGGCGGGGTGCACTGCGTCGGCATGTGCGGCGGCATCGTCGCGGCGTTTTCCTTCCGCGCCGACGGCACGCCTCCGCCGTTCCGTCTGCATCTGGCGTACAACCTGGGACGCGTGTCATCCTACGCGATCTTCGGCGCGGCGGCCGGGGCGCTGGGCGCTTCGCTCAAGCTGGCGGCGTTCCTGCCGGTGCAGACCCTGCTCTACGTGTTGGCGCAGGGGGTGATGATCCTGCTCGGGCTGTATCTGGCGGGCTTCAACCGCTGGGTGCTGGTGTTCGAGCGCGCCGGCGGTGCACTGTGGAACCGTGTGCGGCCCTTGTTCCAGCGCCTTTTGCCGGTGCGCTCGCTGCCGCAGGCGCTGCTGGCTGGCATGGCCTGGGGCTGGCTGCCGTGCGGGCTCGTGTATTCGGTGCTGGTGTCGGCGCTGGCGGCAGGCAGCGCACCCTCGGGCGCGGCGCTGATGCTCGCCTTCGGCCTCGGCACCCTGCCCAACCTGCTGGGCATGGGGCTGTTCGCACGACAGATCCAGCCTTTCATGCAGCAGGTCTGGGTGCGCCGCGCGGCCGGGTTGACGGTGGCGGGCTTCGGCGTGTGGGGTCTGGCGAGCCGCGCGCTGGCCGCCTTCGCCTGACGCTACTTGTAGAACTTCTGCTCGAATTTCAGTTCGCGTTTCGGCGCGCCGTTGGCTTCGACGGTGGCGGTGAACTTCAACGTTTCCGGCGGGACCATGCGGAACTCGCCGAGATAATAGATGGCCGCGCCCTCGCGCACTTCGCGCATGTCGATGTTGGCAAGCTGCTGCTGCGGGTTGACGACGTAGGCCGACAGTTTCGCCGCGATCGGGTTGAGCGCGCCAAGTTTGTTGCGCTTGAGCACGGACATGGTGAGGAGCCCGCGTGTCTTGCTGCGCTCGATCTTGTAGCTGCGCGCGACTTCGGGCAGCAGGTCGTCGGTCGACAGGGCATTGTAATGGATTTCGAGATCGCCGAACTTCTGCGCGATTTCGGCGTGTGCGGCAAGCGCGGTCAAGCTCAGACACAGGGCGGCGAGCAGGCGTTTCATGGCGTGTCTCCTTTTTTGGCGGTTGCCTTATCCATTGTAGGCGTTTGTCCGAGGCTGGCGAGCCAGCCGCCGAGGGCATCGAGCGCCTGTCCCACCGCGGTGTCGGCGGCGGCGGCGGCACCGGCGGCATCGAAGCGCACCAGCGGCACCTGCTGCTCGAAAGTCTGGCGCCCGAGCAGGGTGCGCTGCCGGAGGTCGATCAGTTCGGCGCGCAATACCAGACGCATGGTGCCGGGCTCGCTGCTGGCGTCGTGATAGAAATCGATGAGCTCGGTATCGAGCAGCAGGTCGCCAAGCACATAGCCACCCGCGGCGGCAACCCGGTACGCGCCCTGACGGTCGAGGTGGGCGCGCATGAGTTCGGCGAAGCGCTTGCCGGGGCGGTCGGTCCAGCGCGCGAACTGGTAGTAGGCGCGGGTACCCGGGGTGCGCGAGAACGCGATCTGGTCGGTGTCGTAGAAGCCGCCGGCGGTGGTGTCGAGCACCAGCAGGAGGGGCGCACCCGCGCGCACGGGCGTCCGCGAGGCCGGCGCGGCCCGGTCGTCGAGGACGTAATTCACCACTTCCGGGCTTTTCTCGGAACGGTCGGCGAAGTTGACGCAGCCTGCAAGAAGCAGGGCCATCGCCAGCGCAAGCAGGCCTTGTCTCATGGCAGTTTTTCTCCGGGCCCGAGCTGCTGTCGGCTCGGGCCGAACAGGATGGCGCGCGGCTCGCTGAGACGCTGCCCGGCGGTGGCGAGCGCATCGGCGCTGGTGCGCACGTCGCGGCTGACATTGGTGAGTTCCAGCGAACCGGTGTCGGTGAACTGCTGGACGCGCGCGGCGATGAGCGTGGCATCGCGCTGGAGTTTTTCCATGGCGACCACGGCTTCCTTGAGCGCGGCGTTGGCGTGGTCGCCGACGCCGACGATGCTGCCCTCGGCTCGGGTGGCGGCCTGGCTGATGCTGGCACCGGCGAAACGGAATTCGTCGGAGGCGTCGCGCATGCCCTGTACCAGGGCGTCGAGGCTCTGCTTGTTGGCCGCAAGATGCGACGACAACTCGTCGAGGTTGGCAAGCGTGCGGCCGATCGCACGCTGGTTGTCCTCGGACAGCAGAGCGTTCATTTTTTCCAGCACCTGCGCGCCGTTCACCGACAGGCGCGACACTGCGGTGGCGACCTTGTCGATGTCGGAACTGCCTTCGGCGATGACCGGGTAGCGCTCGCCCTGCGGCGCCTGGACCAGCAGCGGGTTGGTGCTGGAGCCGTTGTCGATCTCGACCGCGGCGATGCCGGTGACCAGATTGCGCTTGATATAGGCGACCGCGCCGGTGTGCACCGGCACACCCTCGTCGATGCGCGCGGTGACGCTCACCGCCTCGTCGCCACCGCGCGCGAAGCGGTAGCCGTCGACGATGCCGACCTTGATGCCGCGCATCTTCACCGGACTGCCAACCGCCAGGCCGTCGAGCGACTGCTTCTCGAAATACAGGGTATAGGTCTGATAGGCAATGCGGTCGGCGCCGCCGGCAAGCCATACGAGGGCCGCAGCCATGGCAGCGACCACCGCCAGCACCAGCGTGCCGACGAGGGTGTAGCGGCCTTCAGTTTCCATGCGCAGACTCTCTCCCCAACGAACGCGCGGCAAAATAGTCCCGCAGCCACGCATCGTCGATGTTTTTCAGTTCGTCCACCGTGCCGCTGCCCAGCACGCGGCCGGCCGCCAGCACGATGACGCGATCGATGATCGAAAACAGTGTATCCAAGTCGTGGGTGATGAGGAATACCGTCAAGCCCAGGCTGTCGGCCAGCAGGCGGATGAGATGGTCGAAGGCACGCGCCGAAATCGGATCGAGACCCGAGGTGGGCTCGTCGAGAAACAGCAGTTCGGGATCGAGCGCCAGTGCGCGCGCCAGTGCGACGCGCTTCCTCATGCCGCCGGACAGCTCGCTGGGGCGCTTGCGCGCGACGTCGGCGGGCAAGCCGGCGAGCGCGAGCTTCAGCCGCGCCAGCTGCCGGCAGGTGGCGCGCGGCAGCACGGTGTGCTCGAACAGTGGCGCGGCGACGTTGTCCTCGACGCTGAGCGAGGAAAACAGCGCGCCGTCCTGAAACAGCACCCCGAAGCGCCGCCGCAACGCGTTCACCTGATCCGGCGTGGCGTCCCAAACCGATTGCCCGAACAGCATGATCCGCCCCGACTGCGGCCGCAGCAGGCCGATGATTTCGCGCATCAGCACCGACTTTCCGGTGCCGCTGCCGCCGATCAGCGCCACCACTTCCCCGCGCGTGACGTTCAGATCCAGCCCCCGGTGGATCGCGTGGCCGCCGAGAACGGTGCCGACGTTTTCGACCGCGATGACGGTTTCCATGTCAGATGCCCAACTGTACGAAGGTCACCGCGAAGGCGGCATTGAGGATGATGATGGCGACCAGGCTCTGCACCACGGTGGAGGTGGTGTGCTCGCCGACGCTGCGCGCGTCGCGGCTCACCGTCATGCCCATGCGGCAGGCGATCATCGCGATGAAGACGGCAAACACCGGCGCCTTGCCCAGCCCCACGAGCAGCGTCTTCAGATTGATGACGTCGAGCATGCGGTCGGAGAACATGCGGTAGGACAAGTCGAGCTGCTCCTTGGCGACCAGCATGCCGCCGGCCATGCCGGCAATGTCGCCAATGAACACCAATAGCGGCAGCGCCAGCAGCAGCGCGACGATGCGCGGAATGACCAGCACCGCAAGCGGCGACAGTCCCAGCGTGGCGATGGCGTCGATTTCCTCGTTGACCTTCATGGTGCCGATCTGCGCGGTGATCGCGGCGCCGGTGCGGCCCGCCACCAGCACCGCGACGATGACCGGCGAAACCTCGCGCAGCATGGCAAGCAAAAGGCCGTCGACGACGAAGATATTGGCACCGTAGCGCACCGCCTGGTCGCCGAGGAGATAGGCGAACACCACGCCGAGCAGGAACAGCATCCCGGCGACGATGGGGATGGCGCCGACGAACACGTCGCGCACCTGCGCGCCAAACTCGCGCCAGCGCCAATGCCAGGGTCGCCCAATGAGAAAGGCCAGCTCGATGGAAAGGCGGCCGACGAAATCCAGCAGCCCGACGACGTGTCCCCATATTGCCACCGCGCCACGTCCGGCAAGTTCGATCGCGCCTTCACGGCGCGGCGCAGGCACGACGCCGGTGCGCGCGGCGTGCTTCGCCACCAGTTGCAGCAGCACCAAGTGCCGCGGCTGGAAGCCACGCAGCTCGGCCTGCGCGCCGGCGGCGTCGAGCAACAACCAGGCGCCGTTGGTGTCGAGCTGGGCGATGCCCGCGCCATCGAGAATGCGCACCGTCTTTCCCCCAAGGTCCGGCAGCGCGCCCACGGCATCGGCATGCCAGTCGCCACTGGCGATCAGCGCCCCTTCGGTTGCATCGAAGTGCGCGCGCGCCTCCGCCATCAGAGAGCCAGCGGATTGTCGGGGTCGATCCCCGGCATGAAGGGTAGCCCGCGCTCGGCGTGGGTAACCTGATAGACGCAGCCGATCCAGTTGCCGATCACAGCCTCCGCGGTATCGTGCCAGGTGTTGTCGAGTTGCGGCAGCAGCAGCCCCTCCGGGAATTCGAGCGTCTCGCCATGTTTCACGCGGTGGCCATACTCGGCGAGCAGCGCCCGTGCGGAAGGATTGAAGTAGTGCGCCGGGAATGGCGGCCAGTCGAGCTTGCCGGCGGCGGCAAGCAGCAGGTCGCGCTTGTATTCCTTGAGCAGCGAGACCGTGTCGTATTCGGGATGCCCCTGGAAGAACACCGTACGCAGCCCGTCACCCGACACCGCCAGATGCACCC
>JANJXF010000126.1 GCA_024709165.1 Thiobacillus sp.
CGCCTGACGCCAGGCATGGCGGTCACGGTCGAGGTCAAGACCGGCACGCGGCGCGTGATCGAGTATTTCCTGAGCCCGCTGATGCAGTACGGAAGCGAAAGCCTGCGCGAACGCTGAGCGCGCTCACTGCGGCACCTGCGCATAGCCCATGTAACGCTTGATCCCCGCGACGCGCCGCTGAAGTATTGCCAGACGACATTCTCCGCCCAGCGTTCGACGAGTTCTTCGTCGCTCAGGTTGAAGGCGTGCTTCAGATACAGCAGCGAGGCCATGAGCCGGATCGACAGGCGGGGGCGTCCGACGGCGCTCACCCCGGCTCCCACGATGGCCAGCGTGGGGCCGAACAGGTCGTTGTCTTCGATCAGCTTTCCGTCGCGGTGCTTGTGCGCGAAGGTCGGCGCGAGGGCCGCTTCAAGTTGTGTCCATGGCAGCCGGTTCGCCAGCACCGCGAGCGGGTGCTTGAGGTCAATCATCTGCTCCAGACGGGCACGGAAAAAGTCGTCGGTCATCTCGTCTCTCGGCGGTCGATTTCTCTCAGGTTTCAGCGCCTGTTATTTTAATTCCTGCGAGATTCTGGTGTGGGAAATTCAGGTGAGTTCCCTTGTTTTATGCGGGGTGTGAGGGTTTTGCGGGGGCGACTTGATAGCTCTTCGATCAACTGTTTCGCGGATGTCAGTGACGCCTGAGTTTTCTTGATCCCGGCATCGAGTCGAGCGCGCTTATCGATCAGCCATTTGAGGGAGGACGGAATTTTCGGAACTATGCCCGATATTCCACCCCTCGGACATATAAGATTCAAGGGCAACAGGTCACAAATGGCGCGTTACGGGGTTCCGAGAACTGCTAAAGTGGAAAATTCCGTACTGGAGCGCCACATGAAGCATCTCGAACCGAAGGAAGCGCACGCTTTTCTGCAGTCGCACCCTGAAGCGGTGTTCATCGACTGCCGCTCGGAAATCGAATTCCTGTTCGTCGGCCATCCAGTCGGCGCGATCCACATCGCCTGGCAGGACAGTCCCGACTGGGATGTCAATCCGGATTTTCTCGGACATGCGCGCAGGGCCGCGTCGGTCAACCGGCCGGTGGTGCTGATCTGCCGCTCCGGGCGCCGTTCGGTCGATGCGGGACACTATCTGGAGAAACACGGATTTCCCGAGGTGTACAACGTCCTGCACGGTTTCGAGGGCGACATGGACGAACGCCACCACCGCAGCACGACGAACGGCTGGCGCTTCGACGGTCTGCCGTGGGAGCAGACCTGACGGGGCTGCGCCTCAGGCGGACAGGTTTAGTTCTGCGAGTACCGGGGCGTGGTCCGACGGCCGCTCCAGCCTGCGCATGTCGCGGTCGATGCTGGCGGCGGTGCAGGCGGCGGCGAGCGGTGCGGACAGCAGGATGTGGTCGATGCGCAGACCGTGGTTGCGGCGGAAGCCCATCATGCGGTAATCCCACCAGGAAAAACTCTTTTCCGCCTGCTCGAACAGGCGGAAGCTGTCGGCGAGGCCCAACGCCAGCAGCGTACGGAATTTTTCGCGCTCGGGTTCGGACACCAGGACCGAATCCTCCCACGCCTTCGGGTCGTGCACGTCGCGGTCCTCGGGTGCGACGTTGTAGTCGCCCAGCACGGCAAGCTTCGGATGACGCGCGAGTTCGTCCTGCAGCCACGTCGCCAGCGCGTCGAACCAGGCGAGCTTGTAGGCATATTTGTCGGAATCGAGACTCTGGCCGTTGGGGCAGTACACGCACACCAGACGGACGCCGTCGACGGTGGCGGCGATGACGCGCTTCTGCGCGTCGTCGAAGCCGGGAATGCCGATTTGCACGTCGCCGGGTTCGGCGCGGCTGAGAATGGCGACGCCGTTATAGGTTTTTTGCCCACTGAACGCGGCCCGGTAGCCGGCCGCCTCGAGTTCGGCCGCCGGAAAGGCGTCGTCGGTGAGCTTGGTTTCCTGCAGGCAGACGGCATCCGGCTGCCGCGTCGCCAGAAAATCCAGCAATTGCGGCAGGCGGACCTTGAGAGAGTTGACGTTCCAGGCGGCAAGTTTCATGCCGCCGAGTGTACCGCAGTCCCTTACCGGGCTGCCGTGGGTGCGGGAGCGGGAGCCGCCGGCACCGGCGTTCCGGCCGGTTGACGGACGGGAAGCGTTTTCGGGTAGCCGGCACGGTCCAGCGCCGTCTGCCACTGCCCGGCTTCGAAACCGTCCAGGCGGTCGTTGCCGATCATCAGTACCGGGACGTTCAGCTTGCCGGTGAGCTTCTTCAGTTCTGTCTGCACCTGGGGATTGGTCTGCGGATCCTTGCTGGCGAAGGGTACGCCGCGTTCGCCCAGCAGCTTGCGCGCGTCGTCGCAGGGCATGCCGCAGTCGCTGGCATAGAGCGTGACCGGGGATTTCTCGCGCGCCGTCCGGCTGGCATAGGATTCACCGCCTTCGATGACGTTGCCCCTCATCGCTTTCTGCTGCACGTTGCGAGTGCTGGGCGGCGGCGGCTGGTCGCTGTAGACGGTCCGCCCCTGTTCGTCCTTCCATTGGTAGACCTGGGCTGCCGACAGCGAGGCGCTCGCCACCAGACACGCCGCGAGGACGAACCATCCTGCTTTCATGCCGCTCTCCCTTCAGACGCAATCGTTCCCAGTAACGGCAGGCAAGGCGGCGGACTTTAGTGCGCTGCGTGTGGCAAACCGGCTCAGACCATCCCGTTATGGCGCAGCAGCGCGTCGATCGCCGGTTCTCGGCCGCGGAAGGCCCTGAACGATTCGAGCGCCGGTCGCGCACCGCCCTGGGCGAGGATTTCGCTCCAGAAACGGTGGCCAACTTCCGGGTTGAGCACGCCGCCGTAGCCTTCGGCCTCGTCCTCGAACAGCGCGTAGGCGTCGGCCGAGAGCACTTCCGCCCATTTGTAGCTGTAGTAGCCTGCCGCGTAGCCGCCGGCAAAAATGTGCGAGAAGTTATTGGGAAAGCGGTTGTACCCCGGCGGGATGATGACTGCGACCTTGCGGCGGATGTCCTCGATGAGGTCCTGTGCGGTGCGCTGGCCGTTGGGGTCGAAATCGTCGTGCAAATGCATGTCGAAGCTGGCGAACTCGATCTGACGCAGCGTCTGCAGGCCGGACTGGAAATTCTTCGCGGCCAGCATCTTGTCGAACAGTGCTTTTGGCAGCGGCTCGCCGGTGTCGATGTGCGTGGTCATGTGCTTCAGCACGTCCCATTCCCAGCAGAAATTCTCCATGAACTGGGAGGGCAGCTCGACCGCGTCCCATTCGACACCGTTGATGCCGGACACGCCGAGTTCCTCGACCTGCGTCAGCAGGTGGTGCAGGCCGTGGCCGGTTTCATGGAACAGGGTGATGACCTCGTCATGGGTGAACAGCGCGGGTTTGCCGCCGACCGGCGCGGAGAAATTGCAGTTGAGATACGCCACCGGCGTCTGGATGCCGTCGCCCTTGCGGCGGCGGGTGATGACGTCGTCCATCCATGCGCCGCCGCGCTTGGACGCGCGCGCATACAGGTCGAGGTAGAACTGGCCGATGCGCTGCCCGGCACGGTCGTAGAGGGTGTAGAACTTGACGTCGGCATGCCACACGGGGGCGTGGTCCTCGCGTATGAACAGGCCATAGAGCGTTTCGATGAGCTTGAACAGTCCTCCCAATACGCGTGGTTCGGGGAAGTACTGCTTCACTTCCTGGTCGGAAAAACTGTAGCGCGCCACGCGCAGCTTTTCCGAGACGTAGGCGTTGTCCCACGCTTCCAGCGTGGCGAGTCCGAGCTCGCTCGCGGCGAAGGACTTCATCTCGGCGTAGTCGTTTTCCGCATACGGACGCGCACGCGCGGCGAGTTCGTCGAGGAACTTGAGTACTTCCGAGGGCGTGTCGGCCATCTTGGCTTCCAGCGACACTTCGGCGTAGCTGCCGAAGCCGAGCAGTTCGGCCGCTTCGCGGCGCAGCCGGAGAATCCGCGTGATGAGCGGAGTGTTGTCCCAGTCGGTCTTGCCGAATTCGGACGCCCGTGTGACGTAGGCGCGGTACAGGGTTTCGCGCAGGCTGCGCTGGTCGGCGTATTGCATCACCGGCAGATAGGATGGCATCTGCAAGGTGATTTTCCAGCCGGGCCTGGCATCGCTTTCGGCGGCGGCGCGCATCATTTCCAGCACATCGGCGGGCACGCCGGCAAGCTCGGTGGCGTCTTCGACGTAGTGTGCGAAGTCGTTGGTCGCGTCGAGCAGGTTTTCCTCGAATTTTGCGGAAAGCTGCGCGAGTTCCTCCTGCACCTGCATGAAGCGCGCTTTCTTGTCGGCCGGCAGCTCGGCGCCGCCGAGGCGGAAATCGCGCAATTCGTTGTCGACGATCTTCCTGCGCGCGGGCGACAGGGCGGCGAAGCCCGGGCTCGCCGCGAGTGCCTTGTACTTGGTGAACAGGGCTTCGTTCTGCCCGAGTTCCGCGAAGTAGACGGTGATCTTCGGCAGATTGGCATTGTAGACCTCGCGCAGCTCGGGCGAATCCATCACCGAATGCAGATGCGACACCTGGCCCCAGGCACGGCCCAGGCGCTCGTTCGCGTCCTCCATCGGCGCGACGAAGGCATCCCATTCGGGCGGGGTGGCGGGGGCTTCGGCCTGCTTCACCGCGGCGCGGCATTCGGCCAGCAACTGGTCGATTGCGGGCGTGACGTATTCAGTCTTGAAATCGGCGAAGCGGGGCAGGCCGGAAAAATCGAGCAGGGGGTTCATCGTTGGACTTTCGCTGAAGGGGGAGCGGGACGCAGCGGCTGAAGCGGTGCCGCAGAGCGATTATAATTTGCAGCCGTTACCGCTGCGTTTCAACCCCAACCCGACCATGGCCTTGAACGATCCCGTCGCGCCCTACCAGGGGCATGTTCCCCGGCTCGCACCGGGTGTCTGGGTGCACCCGCGCGCCTCGGTCATCGGCGAGGTCGCACTGGGAGGCGACGTTTCGGTGTGGCCCGGCGCGGTCATCCGCGGCGACGTCAATTCGATCGCCGTCGGCGAAGCCACCAACATTCAGGACAACAGCGTGCTGCACGTTTCGCACCGCACGGCGGCGAATCCGGCCGGCGGCCCCCTCGTCATCGGCGCGCGCGTCACGGTGGGGCACGGCGTGATCCTGCATGCCTGCACCATCGAGGACGAATGCCTGATCGGCATGGGCTCGATCGTCCTCGACGGCGCGGCGATCCGCAAGCACGTGCTGCTTGGCGCAGGCTCGCTGGTGCCGGAAGGCAAGGTGCTCGAATCCGGCCATCTCTACCTCGGCCGCCCGGCCAAGCTGGTGCGCGTGCTCACGGCCGAGGAGATTGCGTACTTCAAGTATTCCGCCGAGCACTATGTGAAGCTCGCGCAGTCGTATCGCTGACGATTCGCGCACATGCGTTTTTTCCGCCCGCTCCTCGACGGCGTCGCCGGACGCGGGACATTTCCGATGATCCATTCCTGAACCGGTCAACCATGGCGCAATACGTTTACTCCCTCAATCGTGTCGGCAAGATCGTGCCGCCCAAGCGGCAGATTCTGAAAGACATTTCGCTGTCTTTCTTCCCCGGTGCCAAAATCGGCCTTTTGGGCCTGAACGGTTCCGGCAAATCCTCGCTCATCCGCATCATGGCCGGCGTCGACCGCGACATCGAGGGTGAGGCCATCCCCATGCCGGGCATCCGCATCGGCTACCTGCCGCAGGAGCCGCAGCTCGATCCGGCGCATACGGTGCGCCAGGCGGTCGAGGCGGGGCTGGGCGAGATCGTCGCGGCAAAGGCGCGCCTCGACGAGATCTACGCCGCCTACGCCGAACCCGACGCCGATTTCGACAAACTGGCCGAAGAACAGGCGAAGTGCGAGGCCATCCTCGCCACCGCCGGCGCCGACCTCGACACACAGATGGAAATCGCCGCCGATGCCTTGAGATTGCCGCCGTGGGATGCGGTCATCGGCCATCTTTCCGGCGGCGAGAAGCGCCGCGTCGCGCTGTGCCAGCTGCTCTTGTCCAGCCCCGACATGCTGCTGCTCGACGAGCCGACCAACCACCTCGACGCCGAGTCGGTCGACTGGCTCGAACAGTTCCTGGTACGGTTTCCCGGCACCGTCGTCGCGGTGACGCACGACCGCTATTTCCTCGACAACGCCGCCGAGTGGATCCTCGAACTCGACCGCGGCCACGGTATTCCGTGGAAGGGCAACTACACCAGCTGGCTCGAACAGAAGGAAGCGCGTCTGGAAACCGAGGCCAAGCAGGAGGCGGCGCGCATCAAGACCATGAAGCACGAGCTCGAGTGGGTGCGGCAGAATCCCAAGGCGCGCCAGGCCAAGTCGAAAGCGCGTCTGGCGCGCTTCGAGGAACTGAACTCGGTCGAGTACCAGAAGCGCAACGAGACGCAGGAAATCTTCATTCCGGTCGGCGAGCGGCTTGGCGACAAGGTCATCGACTTCCGCAACGTGACGAAGGCTTTCGGCGACCGTCTGCTGATCGACGACCTGAGTTTTTCCGTGCCGCCCGGCGCGATCGTCGGCATCATCGGCCCCAACGGCGCTGGCAAGTCGACGCTGTTCCGCATGATTACCGGGGAAGACAAACCCGACTCGGGTGAGATCGAGATCGGCCAGACGGTGAAGCTCGCCTATGTCGACCAGAGCCGCGACGCGCTCGCCGCCGACAAGACCGTGTTCGACGAGATCGCCGAGGGGCGCGACCTGCTCACCGTCGGCCGTTACGAGACGCCGGCGCGTGCGTACCTGGGCCGTTTCAACTTCAAGGGCGGCGACCAGCAGAAGCTCGTCGGCAAACTTTCCGGTGGCGAGCGCGGCCGCCTGCATCTGGCCAAGACCCTGATCGCCGGTGGCAACGTGCTGCTGCTCGACGAACCGTCGAATGATCTCGACGTCGAGACGCTGCGCGCGCTCGAAGACGCGCTGCTCGAATTCGCCGGCTGCGTGCTGGTGATCTCGCACGACCGCTGGTTCCTCGACCGCATCGCCACCCACATTCTCGCTTTCGAGGGCGACTCGCAGGTGGTGTTCTTCGCCGGCAACTATCAGGAATACGAGGCGGACAAAAAGAAACGCCTGGGTGAAGAGGGTGCGAAGCCGAAACGCATCCGCTATAAACCGATCAGCCGTTGATCACGCGATGATCCTCGCGACCCTGGCCGAGGCCGACCGCTACGCTGCACTGCACCCATGGTTTGCACACGCGTTCGATTTCCTGCGCAGCACCGATTTGCTGGCGTTGCCGGTCGGTCGCCACGCCATCGACGGTGACGCGCTGTTCGTCATTATCGAGAACTGCCCCGGCCGCACGCGGGCCGAAGCAAAACTGGAATGCCATCGCCGCTACATTGATATCCAGCTGGTGCTGGAAGGCGTCGACGAAATGGGCTGGAAGCCGCTGGCCCAATGCGTCGATCCGGTAACGGATTACGATGCCGTGCGTGACATCCGCTTCTTCGACGACGCCCCGGCAAGCTGGATTGCCGCGCCGGCCGGAGTGTTCTGTATGTTCTTCCCGGACGACGCACATGCGCCGCTGGTGAGTGCCGGCACGATCCGCAAGGCCGTGGTGAAGGTGGCGGTGGCGTGAAGCGGATCAGGCTGCGCCGCCGGATTGCGGCACCGGTTTCCCGCGCTGTCCGTAATCCTTGAAGCGTTCCAGCACGACATCCATTTCGGCGTCGTCGAGCAATACCGGTTCACCCATCAGCGTGGCGCGCCAGTATTGCGCGCACAGGGCTTCCACTTCCAGCGCCAGCGCCAGTGCCGACTCCAGGTTCCCACCCGCTGCGACCTGTCCGTGGTTGCTCATCAAACACGCGCGACGGTCATGCAGCGCGGCGAGCACGGCTTCCGACAGCGCCTGGGTGCCGAATGTGGCGTAATCGGCGCAGCGGATATCCCGGCCGCCTGCCGCCGCGACCATGTAATGGAACGGAGGAATCGCTCGGCGCAGGCAGGACAGGCTGACAGCGTACGGTGAATGTGCGTGCACCACGGCGCGTATCTCGGGCCGGGCGCGGTAGATGTCGCGGTGGATGCGCCATTCGCTCGACGGTTTGAGATCGCCGCGCACCTCGCCATCGAGGCCGACGAACACCATCTGCGCGGGTTGCAGCGCGGCGCCGGGCAAGCCGCTCGGCGTGACGAGAAAGCCGTCCTCCCAGCGCGCGCTGACGTTGCCGGAGGCGCCCTGGTTCAGACCCTGTGCCACCGTCTGCCGCGCGGTCTCGGCGAGCGCGGCACGCAATGCGGCTTCACGGTTCATGTCTGGGCTCCGTGCGGATACAGCGCCGCAAGGCCGGCTGCGGTGGCCGCGCACACGCCGCGCTCGGTGACGATGCCGCTTATCAGCTGCGCCGGGGTGACGTCGAATGCGGGATTGGCCGCCACGCTCTCAATTGGCGTGAGGCGCACGCTTGCCACCGCGCCGTCCGCAGTCGCGCCGGGAATGTGGGTCACTTCGGCGGCGGCGCGTTCCTCGATGGGGATGCCGCGGCCGTCCGCCAGGCGCCAGTCGATGGTGGGGCCGGGCACCGCGACATGGAACGGCACGCCGTTGTCGTGCGCGGCGAGCGCCTTGAGATAGGTGCCGATCTTGTTGGCGACATCGCCGTTGGCCGCGACGCGGTCCGCGCCGACGATGAC
>JANJXF010000159.1 GCA_024709165.1 Thiobacillus sp.
GGCGACGTGTTGACCATCGTCATCAGCGAGAAAACGCAGGCCGGCAAGCAGGCATCCTCCAGCGGATCGAAGACCAGCGAGGTCGATTCGTCGATCAGCGCGGTGGCTGGGCTGCCGCTGAAAATGTTCCAGGGACTCAACGTGAATGCCGGTGCCTCGAACACCTACGAGGACAAGTCGAAGCTCGATTCCGGCAACACCTTCAGCGGCAGCGTCACGGTGACCGTGATCGAGGTGCTGGCAAACGGCAATCTGGTCGTTGCGGGCGAGAAGCAGGTCGCGCTCGACAAGGGCACCGAATACGTCCGGCTGTCTGGAGTGGTGCAGCCCGACACCATCCAGGCCGGCAACACCGTGTCGTCGACGCGGGTGGCCGATGCGCGCATCGAATATCGCACCAGTGCCAAGTTCGACGAGGCCGAAGTGATGAGCTGGCTGGCGCGTTTTTTCCTGAGCTTCGTTCCGCTGTAAGGGGGTGCCCATGACCTTCATCCGACTGCTTCTTGCCGCCGCGCTGGCGCTGCCCGCCGCGGCGCAGGCCGAACGCATCAAGGACATCGCCTCGATCGCCGGTGTGCGTGCCAACCAGCTGGCCGGCTACGGTCTGGTGGTGGGCCTCGATGGCACTGGCGACCAGACCACGCAGACCCCCTTCACCACGCAGAGCATCGCCAACATGCTGATGCAGATGGGCATCACGCTGCCGGCGGGCATCAACATGCAATTGAAGAACGTCGCCGCGGTGATGGTGACCGCCGAGCTGCCGCCCTTCGCGCAGGCCGGACAGGCCATCGATGTCACCGTGTCGTCGATCGGCAATGCCAAGAGTCTGCGCGGCGGCACGCTGGTGATGACGCCGCTCAAGGGCGCCGACAGCCAGATCTACGCCATGGCGCAGGGCAACCTCGCGGTCAGTGGCGCTGGTGCGTCGGCCAACGGCAGCAAGGCGCAGATCAACCATCTGTCCGTCGGTCGCATCCCGGCGGGCGCTACGGTGGAGCGCAGCGTTGCGAGCGCGCTGGGTGAAGCCGGCAGCATCAACCTGGAACTGCGGCAGAGCGATTTCACCACGGCCGCGCGCGTGGCCGATGCGGTGAACGCGAAATTCGGCGCGGGTACGGCACGTGCGCTGAACGGCCGGGTGCTCGAAGTGAAAACCCCGATGGGAGCAAGCGAGCGCGTCGCCTTCCTCGGCGCCATCGAGAGCCTCGACGTCAGTCCGGCGCCGGGCATGGCCAAGGTCATTCTCAACGCACGCACGGGATCGGTGGTGATGAACCAGAAAGTCACGCTCGACCCGAGCGCGGTATCGCACGGGAATCTGTCGGTCATCATCAGCAGCGAGCCGGTGATCAGCCAGCCGGCGCCCTTCTCGCAGGGGCAGACGGTGGTCACCGCGCAATCGCAGATCGAGATTCGCCAGCAGGAAGGCGAAGTCATGTTGCTGAAGGGCGGTGCCTCGCTTGCCGACGTGGTGAAGGCGCTCAATTCCATTGGCGCCACGCCGCAGGACCTGCTTGCGATTTTGCAGGCGCTGAAGGCCTCCGGCGCGCTGCGCGCGGAACTGGAGGTCATCTGATGAGCATCGCTGGCGGGGATCTCGCTGCGAAATTCGCGCTCGACGTCCAGAGCGTCAACCAGCTCCGCATGGAAGCGAAACAGTCCTCGCCTGAAGCGCTGAAGGCCGCGGCGCAGCAGTTCGAGGCGGTGTTCATGAACATGCTGCTGAAAAGCATGCGCGACGCGACGCCACAGGACGGCATGTTCGACAGCGAGCAGACGCGCATGTATACCTCCATGCTCGATCAGCAGTTGAGCCAGACCTTGTCGAGCCGCGGCATCGGCCTTGCCGACGTGATGGTGCGCCAGCTGTCGACGACGCTGGGGGTGAAACCTGACACGCTGCCGGCAGCCGGCCTGTCTGCAGACGGCCCGGCCGTCGTCCCGGACGCCGCGGCGGCGGCGGCGAGCACACGCAGCGGTGGCGACGCCCCGGCGCACGTCGCGGCCTTCGTCGAGCGCATGCTGCCCCACGCCCAGGCCGCCAGCGCCGCCACCGGCATCCCGCCCCGCTTCATGGTCGGGCAGGCCGCACTGGAGACGGGCTGGGGCCGCAGCGAGATGCGTGGCGCGGATGGGCGCAACAGCTACAACCTGTTCGGCATCAAGGCGGGTGGCAACTGGAATGGCCGTACCGTCGACGTGGTCACCACCGAATATGTCGACGGCAAGCCGCAGAAACAGGTGGAGCGCTTCCGTGCCTACGATTCCTACGCCGACTCCTTCCGCGACTACGCGAATCTGCTGCGCGGCAGCACCCGCTACCGCAGCGCGCTTGCCCAGGGACAGGACGCCCTGGGTTTCGCGCAGGGCTTGCAGCAGGGCGGCTATGCCACCGATCCGGCCTATGCGCGCAAGCTCGTGGAGGTCATCCGACTGGTAGAAACCGCCTGACTCAAGAAAACCGCCATACGGCCGATTCAGCAGGCAGACCCCCGTAAATCTCTTTTCCGGACCGCTTCGCGCACCCTGACATGGCCACCAACATCCTGAGCATTGGACAAAGCGCGCTGACTGCCGCGCAGGTCGGCATTTCGGTCACCGGGCACAACATCGCCAATGCGGCAACGCCGGGCTACAACCGTCAGGTGGTGGTGCAGGGTTCGGCGCTGGCGCAGGACTTCGGCGCGGGGTTTCTCGGCCAGGGCACCCAGATCGATACGGTCAAGCGTGTCTACAATGAATTTCTCGGCGTACAGGTGCAGTCGGCACAGGCTTCGAAAAGCGGCCTTGAGACCTATTACGCGCAGATGCGGCAGATCGACAACCTGCTTGCAGACCCCGATGCCGGCCTGTCGCCGGCCATGCAGGACTTTTTTGGCAGCCTGCACGAGGTTTCCGCCGATCCGACCTCGATCCCGGCGCGCCAGGCCGTGCTCTCCACCGCCGAAGCGCTTGCTGCCCGTTTCCAGGGCATGGGCGCACGCCTGCGCGAGATCGAGCAGGGCGTCAACAGCCAGGTCACCACCAGCGTCACGCTGATCAATTCCTACGCCGAGCAGATCGCCCAGCTCAACGACGCCATTGGCCGCGCGCAGCGATCCACCGGCCAGCCCCCCAACGACCTGCTTGACCAGCGCGACCAGGTGGTGCTCGATCTGAACAAGGAAATCAAGGCGACCGTGGTCAAGCAGGGCGACGGTGACTACAACGTCTTCATCGGCAGCGGCCAGCCACTGGTCGTGGGGACCAAGACGTCGCAACTTGTGGCCACGACATCTGCCACCAACCCCGAGAAGATCGAAGTCGGCTACAGAACGCAAAGCGGCAGCATCATCGCCGTTGGCGATGCCGGATTCACTGGCGGGCATCTGGGCGGCTTGCTCGAATTTCGCAGCAAGTCGCTGGAGCCCGCGCAGAATGCGTTGGGCCGCATCGGCATCGCGCTGGCGAGCGAATTCAACGCGCAGCACACTGCAGGCATCGACCGCAATGGTACTGCGGGCGTGGCGTTCTTCACTGTCGCGCCGCCGTCGGTGAATGCGCATGCCGCGAACACGGGCAGCGGCATGGTGGGCGCCAGCCTGGCGGCTGCCGGTCAGCTCACCACCAGCGATTACATGCTGCGCTACGACGGCACCCAGTACAGCCTGACGCGGCTGTCGGACAACACCACATTCTCGCCCGTCACGAACGGCGACGTGGTCGACGGCGTGCAGCTTTCCATGGCCGGCGCACCCGCTGCCGGCGACAGCTTCCTGATCCGCCCGACGGTGAACGGCGCCACCGGTTTCACGCCACTGGTCAGCGATCCGGCAAAGATCGCCGCGGCCGCTTCGACGGCAGCCGGCGACAACGCCAACGTCCTCGCGCTGACCGGCCTGCAGACCCAGAATCTTGTGGCCGGCGGCTCCACTTCGTTCCAGGGCGCGTATGGCCAGCTCGTCAGCCAGGTGGGCAACAAGACGCGCGAACTGGAAGTGACCAGCGCCGCGGCGGGTGGTCTGCTCACCGAAGCGACGCAGACCCTGCAAAGCGAATCGGGCGTCAATCTCGACGAGGAAGCGACCAATCTGCTGCGCTACCAGCAGGCCTACCAGGCGGCTGCCAAAGTGATGGACATCGCCAGCAAGCTGTTCGACACGCTGCTGGGCCTCGGACGGTAAACCGGAGACACGCCATGCGCATCAGCACCCAGATGATTTTCGACAGCGGCGCCGCCCGCATGGGCGACATGCAGGCCGCACTGAACAAGACCCGTGAACAGGTCGGCAGCGGACGCCGCATGCTGGCGCCGTCGGACGATCCCGTGGCTGCGGCGCGTGCGCTCGATGTGACGCAGGCGCAGGCTCTGAACGAACGCCTCGCCGTCAACCGTCAGCGTGCCACCGGCAGCCTGACCGAGGCCGAAGGCGTGCTTGCGGGCGTCACCGAACTGATCCAGAACGTGAAGACCACCGTCATCGCCGCCGACAGCGGCCTGCTCGACGACAGCAGCCGGGCCTCCATGGCGACCGAGCTGCAGGCGCGCTACGACCTTCTGCTCGGCTACGCCAACAGCCGGGACGCTGCGGGCAACTACATCTTTGCCGGGCTCGGCACGGATTCTGCCGCCTTCGACGCCACCGGTGCCTATCAGGGCGACGGCGGCAAGCGCCTGTTGCAGGTGGACAGTGCGCGCCAGATGGAAATGAACGTTCCGGGCGACGAAGTGTTCCAGAGCGGAGGACACGACCTGTTCCAGACGCTCAACGACCTGATCGCGCTGCTCAACACGCCGGGGAAGCCCAGTGCGGCGACACTCAACGCCCACAACGCCGACTTGACCGGTGCGCTCGACAACGTGTTGAAGGTGCGCGCCTCGCTGGGCACGCGGCTGCAGGAACTCGAAACCCTGGACTATGCGGGCGACGATCGCAAACTGCAGTATGCCCAGGTGCTGTCCGAACTTCAGGACCTCGACTACACCGAGGCCCTGACCCGTCTGTCGCAGCAGGAATTCGTGCTCGAAGCGGCGCAGCAGTCGTTCGCCAAGACGACCGGCCTGTCCCTGTTCGACTACATCCGCTGAACCGATGAACGCCGGTGACCTGGCTGCTGGCGCACCCAACGCATCAGGCCAGGCCGCAGATCTGTTTGCCGGCGTGGCGGCGCACGGCCACCGACACCTCGACGAGGTCGCGCGCGACCTGATCCAGATGGATGCGCTGCTCGAAGCGGCCATCGGAAAACTCAGCACCGCCTTCCTGGCGCTTCACGACACCGTCGCCCGGCAGCAGGCGGTGCTCGAACAGTCGCTGCAGGACGGGTGCGCCGTGGTCGGATGCAGCGAGGCCCAGCACCGGCTGCGCGGTGAAATCGAGCGACAGGTCGCCGCGGCAGTGACCAGCCTGCAATTCCAGGACATGGCGAGCCAGTTGATCGGCCGCATGGCCGGCCATCTCGGCGGAGTGCGCCAGATTTTCGACACGCTCGATACGCACGCGGCGGCCTTCGCCGTGCATGAGCCGGCGCTCGCCCCGCTGACCGAACGCCTTGCGTTGCACGGCGCCACCCTGGCCGCGCATGCGCCGCGTCAGGTCGTCCAGCATGGGCTGGAACATGGCGACATAGAACTTTTTTGAGGATGACAACAGGACAGCTATGAGCAAAACCATTCTTGCCGTGGACGATTCCGGTTCGCTGCGCCAGATGCTGACGTTCAGCTTGAAGGCGGCCGGATACGGTGTGATCGAGGCGGTCGACGGGCGCGATGGCCTCGCCAAGGCCAAACAGCAGACCGTCGATCTGGTTCTTACGGACCAGAACATGCCCGGCATGGACGGTTTAAGTCTGATTCGTGCACTGCGAGGTATGAAGAAATACCAAAAAGTGCCGATTCTTATGCTGACGACGGAATCGGACGACGCCATCAAGGCAGAGGGCAGGGCGGCGGGTGCGACGGGCTGGCTGGTCAAGCCTTTCGATCCGGACCGCCTGACCGAGGTGGTGCAACAGCTGATTGGATGAAGCGCGAACACGCACAACGAGCGAAGGGTGAAACGATGACAATAGACATGAGCCAGTTCTACCAGGTCTTTTTCGACGAGGCAGACGAACTGCTCGCCGAGAAGGAAAGGCTGCTGCTGGTGCTCGACGTGTCCGCGCCGGACCCGGAAGAACTCAACGCGATCTTCCGTACCGCCCACTCCATCAAGGGCGGCGCCGCGACCTTCGGCTTCACCGACATCACCGATGTCACCCACATCCTCGAAACGCTGCTCGACCGCATCCGCAAGGGTGAAATGGCGCTGACCGGCGAACACGTCGATGCCTTCCTGGCGGCCAAGGACGTGCTCGACATGCTGATGGCCGGCCATCGTCACGGTTCGACCGTTGACCGCGATGCGGCGGTGGCCGTGTGCCAGCGCCTGCAGGCTCTGGCCGATGGCAGCTCAGGGACGTCGCCGGAAGCCGTTGTCGCCCCTGTGGCGCCGACATCCGCACCCGCTGCCGATGCCGGGCCTGTGGCCGACGCGGACGGCAACTTCCGCTTCCGTGTCGAGCTGCCGCAGGTGCCGGAGCGCGATGTCGAGGCCCTGGCGACCGAACTTGCCTTGCTTGGCAGCGTCAGCCGGGAGACCCTTGCGGACCAGCGCACCGCGTTCACCCTGGTCACCAGCGAAGGGCGCGACAACATCGTCGCCATCTGCGCGTTTGTGCTGGACCCCGACGCGCTCAAGATCACTGCGGCAAATCCGGCCAGCGCCCCGGCAGAGGCCGTGGGGTCTGCCGCACCTGTCGAGCCAGTCCCTGTGGTGGCGGTGCCCGCGCCAGTGGCCTCCGACCCCGCTGCCGACGCTGCGCCCGCGTCCGGCGAGAACCGCAACTGGGGCCGCCGCGCTACCGACAGGGAGCCTTTCAATGCCGAATCGTCCTCGATTCGCGTTGGTGTCGAAAAAGTCGACCAGCTGATCAATCTGGTCGGCGAACTGGTGATCACCCAGGCGATGATCGACCAGCGCATCGGCGCGCTCGATCCCATCGCCCACGAACGCCTGCTCAACAGTGCCAGCCAGCTTGCGCGCAACACACGCGACCTGCAGGAGGCGGTGATGTCCATCCGCATGATGCCGATGGATTACGTGTTCTCGCGTTTCCCGCGCATGGTGCGCGATCTCGCCGGCAAGCTGGGCAAGAAAGTCGAATTCGTCACGCGCGGTGCCGCCACCGAACTCGACAAGGGTCTCATCGAGCGCATCGTCGATCCGCTCAACCACCTGGTACGCAACAGCGTCGACCACGGCATCGAAATGCCGGAAAAACGGCGTGCCGCGGGCAAGAATGAAGCCGGCACCCTCACCCTGTCGGCGGCCCATCAGGGCGGCAACATCGTCATCGAGGTCAGCGACGACGGCGGCGGCCTCAACCGCGAAAAAATCCTCGCCAAGGCGCGCCAGCAGGACATTCCCGTATCCGACACGATGAGCGATGCCGAAGTCTGGCAGCTCGTCATGGCCCCCGGCTTTTCCACCGCCGAAGTCGTCACCGATGTGTCCGGACGCGGTGTCGGCATGGATGTGGTCAAGCGCAATATCGGGGCCATGGGCGGAAATGTCGAAATCCGTTCCGTCCCCGGTTCCGGCACCACCATCTCCATTTCCCTTCCGCTGACGTTGGCCATTCTCGACGGCATGTCGGTCAAGGTTGGCGACGAGGTCTACATCCTGCCGCTCGGCTACGTGGTCGAGTCACTGCAGCCGGCGCCGGTCGACGTCAAGGAAATAGCCGGGCAGGGCAAGCTCGTCAAGGTGCGCGAGGAATATCTGCCGCTGATTCCCCTCTACCAGATTTTCGACATCGAACCCGCGTTCGCCGACCCGTCGCAGGGCATTCTCGTCATCCTCGAATCCGAAGGGAAGAAAGCCGCCCTGCTCGTCGACAGCCTGGTCGGCCAGCAGCAGGTGGTGGTGAAGAATCTGGAGTCGAACTTCCGCAAGGTCGCCGGAATCTCCGGTGCCACCATTCTCGGCGACGGCGGCGTGTCGCTCATTCTCGACGTTTCCGCACTGCTGCGCTCCAGCCGCCAGCTCAGCAATGATCCCGTGTTTTTCTGATTACCCCCAAGGACGCCCACGATGACGAATCCTGCCGCCGCAGCCGCTGAAACCCACGCCGATGAGGGCGTCCGGGAATACCTTGCCTTTACCCTCGGCCGTGAGGAGTACGGCATCGACATCCTGCGCGTGCAGGAAATCCGCGGCTACGAATCGGTCACGCGGATCGCCAACACACCCGATTTCATCAAGGGGGTGATGAACCTGCGGGGCACGATCGTCCCGGTGGTCGACATGCGCCTCAAGTTCAGGCTGGGCGAACCGACCTACGACCAGTTCACGGTGGTCATCGTGCTCAACATCGGCGGGCGCGTGATGGGCATGGTGGTCGACAGCGTCTCCGACGTCACGACGCTGACGCCCGGCCAGGTTCACGTCGCACCCGAGGTGGGCACCGCGCTCGACAACCAGTATCTGATCGGTCTTGGCACGCTCGGCGAGCGCATGCTGATCCTGGTCGACATCGACAAACTCATGAACAGCACCGACATGGGGCTGATCGAAGGCATCGCCGCCTGACAGGCATCATCCGCCGGCTGGCGGCCGGCATAGTGAAGTGGAAAGAGAGTGTTGAACATGTTCGTCAATCTGAGCATCAAGTCGCGCCTGGTTTTCATGGTTGCGTTCATGTCGGTGTTGCTGTTCGCCGTTGGCGGGTGGGGGCTCGTCAACCTGAACAATGCCAAATCTGCATTGAAGTCCGTTTACGAGAATCGCATGCTGGTTCTCGGCGAACTTGAGCAGGTAGCGGCGCTGGTGACCAAGAATCAATTGGCGGTTGCCGATACGGTGTCGGGGCAACTCGCTGCGTTTCCGGAGGATGTGTCCGTCGTCGACAAGCGGGTCGAGGAAATCAGACGCGATATGGCGCGCATCGACCAGATCTGGAAGAACTATCTGGCGACCGAGCTGACAGCCGAAGAAGGCAAGCTGGCGGAAGATTTTGCCACCAAGCGCGTGCGCTACGGCACGCAGGGCTTTGTTCCGGCACTGGCCGCGCTGGGCGCGCACGATTTTCAGCAGGCGAGCGAGATCCTGCAAGGGTCGATGCGCGAGACCTATCCCGCGCTGCGCGAAGCGCTGGGCGCGCTGGTTGCATTGCAGCTCGATGTCGCGAAGAAGGAATACCAGGCGGCCGAACGCAGCTACGTCGTCGTGCGCAACACCTCCATTGCCGTGATGCTCGGCGGTGTGCTCCTGGCGGCGCTGATCGGTGTCTGGCTGATCCGTTCCATCACGCGTCCGCTGAACGAAGCCGTGCGGGTGGCGCAGGCCGTCGCCAATGGCGACCTGGACCAGGCTATCGACCTGCACGCCAATGACGAAACCGGCGCACTGATGCGGGCGCTGCAGGCGATGACGGCGAGCCTTGCCGAGGTTGTCGCCCAGGTACGCACCGGCACCGACACCATCGCCACTGCCTCGCAGCAGATTGCCGCTGGCAACATCGACCTGTCGAGCCGCACCGAAGAGCAGGCGTCGAGCCTGGAAGAGACGGCGAGCTCCATGGAAGAGCTCACCAGCACCGTCAAGCAGAATGCCGAAAACGCCCGCCAGGCCAACCAGCTCGTTGGCGCCACCGCCGATGTCGCCGTCAAGGGTGGGCGCGTTGTCGGCGAAGTCGTCGACACCATGGCCTCCATCAAGGACAGCTCGAGGAAGATCGCCGACATCATCGGCGTCAT
>JANJXF010000160.1 GCA_024709165.1 Thiobacillus sp.
GAGCGCCTGCAGGTGCGTGGGGTCGGACGTTCCCACATACAACTTGCCGCCCCGTTGATAAAGCGCGATGACGCGGCGCTTCTGCGCCAGCTTGCCATCGAGCAGCCCTTGCGGCAGGCTCTCCGGGTCCATCGCCGCGAGGTCCAGGTAGGGGAAGCCAAACGAGCCTGCCGCGAATTCCGCGATCTGGTCGGGCTTGAAGCGCCGCCCGCGCACCAGCTCGGTCACGAAGGAGTCGCCCGCCTGTGCAGCGCGCTTCCACACGCCTTCCGCTTCGTCCTCGGAAAGCCAGCCCCGGTTGACCATGGCACGTGCCAGGCCCGTCAGATTGATGTTCGTCACTGCAGCCATGTTCGATCCAGCCTTGTTCTGCTTCGGATGCTCTCTCCCCGCCGCCCATTCCGGACGGCGATCAGACCCCTTAACGGCGAAATCTCGCCTAAGTTGAGGCGTCCCCCGACAGCTGCGTGGCGGGCGCCGGAATATGGATGCGGGCGATCTTCACCGCCCGGTCCTGGGTCTGCACGATTTCCATCGGAACATCCCCCACCTTGAGGCTCACACCTGCCTCGGGAATGTCCTCGAACTGCTCCAGCAACAGGCCGTTGAGCGTCTTCGGCCCATCGAGCGGCAAGGACAGGCCCAGCTTGCGATTGAGCTGGCGCAGCGCCACCGAGCCCTCGACCAGCCAGCTGCCGTCCGCGTCCTGCCGCAGATAGCCCATGTCGGCCGGCGCCTGCGTGGTGAACTCACCGACCATTTCTTCCAGCAGGTCTTCCAGCGTCACCAGGCCCTGCAGTTCGCCATATTCGTCGACCACCAGCGCGAGCCGCCGCCGGCTCTTCTGGAAATTGCGCAACTGGGTGAACAGCGCCGTGCCGGCCGGCACGAAATAGGGGCTCTCCAGATTCTCCCGGAGTTCATCCGGGTCCGGCGTCTCGCCCGTCAGCGTGTGCAGCACGCGCCGGATGTGCAGCACGCCCAGCAGATGGTCTGCCGAACCCTCGACCACCACCAGCCGCGTATGATGGCTGGTGGCGATCTGCTGATGCAGGCGTTCGGGGTCGTCCTCGATGTCGATCATCTCGATCTGGCTGCGCGGCGTCATGACGTCGTCGACGGTGAGGTCCTGGAGATCCATCAGGTTCATCAGGATGCGATGGTGCTCGCGCGGCAGGCGGCCCGAGGATTCCAGCACGATGATGCGCAGTTCCTCGAGACCGAGACTGACACCCTGTCCCGGTTCCGGCGGCCTGATGCGCAGCAGCCGGAGAATGCGCTGCACAAAGAGATTGACGAACCATACGGCCGGATACGCCAGCTTCAGCAGCGGTCCCAGCAGATACGACGCCGGGTAGGCAATCCGCTCCGGCAAGGACGCGCCGATCACCTTGGGCGTCACCTCGCTGAACACCAGGATGAAAAAGGTGAGCAGCACGGTGGCCACCAGGAGCACCATCTCGCCGTCGCCGAACAGGCGTATCGCCAGCACCGCGGACAACGTCGCCGCCGCGGAATTGACCAGGTTGTTGCCCAGCAGGATCACACCCAGGAGCTTGTCGGTCTGATCGAGCAGCGCCTGTGTCCGTCTTGCGCCTCCCACGCCGGAATCGGCCGCATGACGCAGCCGGTAGCGATTGATCGCCATCATGGCGGTCTCGGACGCCGAGAAAAACGCCGATGTCAGCAGCAGCCCGGCAAGCACGGCGAACAATGCACCGGTGGAAATGTGGTCCACTCAGGTTCGCCTCAGCGTCGCAGCATGACTTCCAGCACGAACTGGGTGCCCAGATAGGCAAGCAGAAGCAGGGTGAAGCCGGTGATGGTCCATACCAGCGCGGTGCGCCCGCGCCATCCGCGGTAATACCGCCCCAGCAACAGGCCGCCGAACACCAGCCACGAGAGGATACCGAACACGACCTTGTGGGTAAGTTGCAGCGCCGTGCCGAACAGCTCTTCCGAGAAGAACACCCCGCTGAACAGCGCCAGGGACAGCAGCGCGAAGCCGGCGCCGAGAGTGCGGAACAGCATCGCCTCCAGCGTCAGCAGCGGCGGCGCCCCGTCCTGCAGCAGGCTGCCACGGTGCAGACGCTTTTCCAGCACCGTCATCAGCACCGCATGCAAGGCTGCCACCGCCAGCAGGGCATAGGCCAGAAACGCGACTACCAGGTGCGCGCGCAGCGCCAGCGCCTGCGAATTCGGAATCGCATGGGTGGCGGTGAACAGCATCATGCCCAGCACGGCAACCGCCGCCAAGCCGCTCACCCACGCCTGCGCCCGCGCCAGCGGTGCCTCCCGGCTGGCGAGCCAGTACACCCCCGCGGTCAGCCAGACCACCGTCGACAGCGAGCTGCCGAAACCGAGACGAATATTGCCCTCCCCCAGCACCGCGTGCGCATTGAGCGCGCCGTGCCCCAGCAGCGCCAGCGGCAGCAGCCCGCGCAGCCAGGGGTCGCCAGGCGCGCGTCGCAGACGCCAGGCACTCCAGCCATACAGCGCGCTCGTGCACAAGGTAAGCAGCAGCAGGGACATTGGTTAAAATAGCCAGACTGTTCAAGACGGTCCATTATCCACGCCGCCCGCGGCGGCAACAAGGAAACCATGCTAGAGAATCTCAGCGGGCGCCTCGCCGGCGTCGTCAAGTCCCTGCGCGGCCAGGCCCGCATCACCGAAGCCAACGTGCAGGACACGCTGCGCCAGGTGCGCATGGCACTGCTCGAGGCGGACGTCGCCCTGCCGGTGGTGAAGAACTTCATCGACGCGGTGAAGATCCGCGCCCTGGGCCAGGAAGTGCTCGCCAGCCTGTCGCCGGGGCAGGCGCTGATCGGCATCGTGCACGAGGAACTCACCCGCCTGATGGGCGGGGCGAATGCCGACCTCGACCTCGCCGCAGCGCCACCCGCGGTGATCCTCATGGCCGGCCTGCAGGGCTCGGGCAAGACCACCACCAGCGGCAAGCTCGCACGCCTGCTGAAACAGCGCAGGAAGAAGGTGCTGCTTGCCTCGGCCGACGTCTACCGTCCCGCCGCCATTGACCAGTTGCGCCAGCTCGGTCGCCAGCTCGATGTCGACTTCTTCGAGGCGGGCGACACGCGCGATCCCGTAGAGATCGCACACGCTGCACAGGAGCACGCGCGCCGCCAGTTCTACGACGTACTGATCGTCGACACTGCCGGCCGGCTGGCGATCGACGCGGCGATGATGAAGGAAATCCAGGCGCTGCACGCCACGGTGAAGCCGGTCGAGACGCTGTTCGTCGTCGACGCCATGCAGGGTCAGGACGCGGTCAACGTCGCCCGCGCATTCAACGAAGCGCTGCCGCTGACCGGCGTGGTGCTGACCAAGCTCGACGGCGACGCCCGTGGTGGCGCTGCGCTGTCGGTGCGACAGGTCACCGGCAAACCGCTCAAGTTCGTCGGCGTCGGCGAAAAACCCGACGGCCTCGAACCCTTCCACCCCGAACGCATGGCGCAGCGCATCCTCGGCATGGGCGATGTGCTTTCGCTGATCGAGCAGGCGCAGGCCTCGGTCGATCTGGCCGAGGCAAAAAAGCTCGCCGACAAGGTCAAGAAGGGCAAGGACTTCGACCTCGAGGATTTCAAGGCGCAGATCCAGCAAATGAGAAAAATGGGCGGGCTCTCGGCCTTGCTCGACAAGCTGCCGGGTGCCGGGCAGATGGATATTCCTGCCGGCGCCGACGACAAGGCGATGAACCGTGTCGAGGGGATCATCAACAGCATGACCGCGCTGGAACGCCGCAAACCGGACATCATCAAGGCCAGCCGCAAGCGGCGCATCGCCGCCGGGGCCGGGGTCCAGGTGCAGGAGGTCAACAAGCTGTTGAACCAGTTCGAGCAGGCGCAGAAAATGATGAAGCGCATGGGCAAGGGCGGGCTGTCCAAGATGATGCGTGGCATGAAGGGCATGCTGCCGGGGATGCGCTGAACGCACCCGGCAGGGTTGCACACTGGCCACGCCGGCAGATTCGGGTATAATCCGCGGTTTTCTCCGTTTCCCGGCAGGTATTACCATGGTCGTTATTCGTCTTTCCCGCGGCGGCTCCAAGAAGCGTCCGTTCTACAACGTGGTGGTTGCGGATTCCCGTTGCCGTCGTGACGGCCGCTTCATCGAGCGCGTCGGCTTCTACAACCCGGTCGCCGCCGACGGCAGCGAAGGCATGCGTCTGGACCAGGATCGCATCGCCTACTGGACCGGCAACGGTGCGCAGCTGTCCGACAGGGTTGCCCGTCTGGTCAGGCAGAGCAAGACCGTTACCGCCTGATTTGGCTGATACCGCCGACCGGGTCGGCTGCTCGAATTGAATAACGACCGGGTCGGCTGCTCGAATTGAATAACGACCGTGTCGGCTGCTCGAATTGAATAACGACCGTGTCGTTATGGGGCGCATCGCCGCTCCGTTCGGCGTCAAGGGCTGGATCAAGGTCCAGCCCTACAGCGAGAATCCGGACACGCTGATGGATTTCGCATCCTGGTGCGTCGGGCGCGGCGTGCAACAGGCGCAGTACGCCGTCGAAGCCATCCAGGACCACGGTAACGCCCTGGTCGCCAAGCTGGCCGGCATCGACGACCGCGACGCGGCGTACGCCCTGCGCGGGCAGGAAATATCGGTGGCGCGCAGCGACCTGCCGGCACCGGAAGAAAACGAGTTTTACTGGTCCGATCTCATCGGGCTCGCCGCGGTCAGCCGCGATGGCGTCGAGCTGGGCAAGGTGACAGGCCTGCTGGAAACCGGCGCGCACGACGTGCTGGTGGTGAAAGGCAAACGGGAATACCTGATCCCCTTCGTCGCAGCCTTTGTCGGCAAGATCGACCTGGCAGGCGGCACGATCGGGGTGGACTGGGGCGAAGACTGGTGATGCGCTTCGATGCGGTCACGCTCTTCCCCGAGATGTTCGATGCCGTACTGGATTACGGCATCACGCGGCGTGCGCTGGATCGCGGGCTGTACCGGTTTCGCGCGTGGAACCCGCGCGATTTCACCGACGACCCGCATCGCACGGTGGACGACCGGCCCTATGGCGGCGGTCCGGGCATGCTGATGCTGGCCGAACCGCTGGATCGCACGCTGAACGCCGTGCGACAGGACGTCGCTGCCGAAGGACTGACACCGTGGGTAGTGCATTTCTCGCCGCGCGGCCGCCCGCTGACGCAATCGCGGGTGATGGAACTGAAGGACGTCGCGCTTGACCGGAAGCGTGCGCTGGTGCTGCTGTGCGGGCGTTACGAAGGCATCGACGAGCGCCTGCTACAGCTGCGCGTGGACGAGGACATCTCGCTCGGCGACTTCGTGCTGTCGGGCGGCGAACTGCCGGCACTGGCGCTGATGGACGCGATCATCCGGCAGCTGCCGGGGGCGCTGAACGATGCCGAATCGGCGCTGCAGGATTCGTTCAGCGATGGTCTGCTCGACTGCCCGCACTACACCCGGCCCGAGGTGTGGCAGGGCATGGCGGTGCCGGAGGTGCTGAAAGGCGGCAACCACGCCGCGATCGCGGCGTGGCGGCGCGAGGCAAGCCTGCGGCTCACGGCGGCACTGCGGCCGGATTTGCTGGACAAGAGGCAGGAACAGGATTGACCGGGACGCTTTGGTGGACCGGATTAGGCGACCCTTCGGGGTCAATGTGAAACGGCGTGACGTCCCTCCGCACGGAGGCACCTCTCCCGCCTTGATGTAAGGACGCATCATGAACATCATCGAGCAACTCGAGAAGGAAGAAATCGCCCGCCTGGGCAAGACCATCCCCGACTTCGCCCCCGGCGACACCGTCATCGTCCAGGTGAAAGTGAAGGAAGGCAACCGCGAACGTCTGCAGGCCTACGAAGGCGTGGTCATCGCCAAGCGCAACCGCGGCCTCAATTCCGCCTTCACCGTGCGCAAGATCTCCGCCGGCGAAGGCGTCGAGCGCACCTTCCAGACCTATTCGCCGCTGGTCGCCAGTATCGAGGTGAAACGCCGCGGCGACGTGCGCCGCGCCAAGCTGTACTACCTGCGTGCGCGCTCCGGCAAGTCGGCGCGCATCAAGGAAAAGCTGCCGGCGCGCAAGGCCGCAGCACCGGCCGCCGAATAAGCCGTTCGCCGCCGTACGACACGACGCCCGCGCAAGCGGGCGTTTTGTTTTGCCCCCCCCCGCATTTGACGCCAGCCCTCGCCTCGTCAATCATTGGCATGCGCCGCGCGACGGACGCTACCCACGACACCCAGGAGGATGACCTGCATGCAAACCAAGATTCTGCTCGACGAAACCGAGATTCCGACCCACTGGTACAACGTCGTCGCCGACATGCCCAATCCGCCGGCGCCGCCACTGGGTCCCGACGGCAAGCCGATCGGCCCCGAGGCGCTGACACCGATTTTCCCGATGAGCCTGATCGAGCAGGAAGTCTCGGCCGAACGCTGGATCGCGATCCCCGAGAAAGTGCGCGAGATCTATCAGCTGTGGCGCCCGTCGCCACTGTTCCGTGCGCACCGCCTGGAAGCGGCGCTCGGCACCCCGGCAAAGATCTACTACAAGTACGAAGGCGTTTCGCCGGCAGGCTCGCACAAGGTCAACACCTCGGTCGCGCAGGCGTATTACAACGCCGAGGCCGGCATCAAGCGCATCGCCACCGAAACCGGCGCAGGCCAGTGGGGCTGCTCGATCGCGCTCGCCGGACAGATGTTCGGCCTTGAGGTGTGCGTCTACATGGTCAAGGTGAGCTACGGCCAGAAGCCCTACCGTCGCTCGATGATGCAGACCTGGGGCGCCGAGGTGTTCGCCAGCCCGTCCATGGAGACCAACGCCGGACGTGCAGCGCTCGAAGCCGACCCCGACAACCCCGGCTCGCTCGGGCTGGCGATTTCGGAAGCGGTGGAGGATGCCGCCAGCCACGCCGACACCAACTACGCGCTCGGCTCCGTACTCAACCACGTGCTGCTGCATCAGACCGTCATCGGTCTGGAAGCGAAAAAGCAGTTCGAGAAGGCCGGCGCCTATCCCGACATGATTTTCGCGCCCTGCGGCGGCGGTTCTAACTTCGGCGGCGCTGCCTTCCCTTTCTTCGCCGACAAGGCGGCCGGCAGGAACGTGCGCCTCGTCGCGGTCGAGCCGGCCTCGTGTCCGACGCTCACGCGCGGTCACTATGCCTATGATTTCGGCGACACCGCCAAGCTGACGCCGATGCTGCTGATGTACACCCTCGGCCATGATTTCATGCCACCCAGCATCCACGCCGGCGGGCTGCGCTACCACGGCGACTCCGCGCTGGTGTCGCAGCTCTACCACGAGAAGCTGATCGAGGCAGTGGCGGTGCCGCAGCTCGCCACCTTCAGGGCCGGCGTCGCTTTCGCCCGCGCCGAAGGCATCGTGCCGGCGCCGGAATCGAACCACGCCATCGCCGCGTGCATCGACGAGGCGCTGCGCTGCAAGGAAACCGGGGAGACGAAGACGCTGTTCTTCAACCTGTCCGGCCACGGCCATTTCGATATGGCGGCCTACGACAGTTACTTCAGCGGCAAGCTCGTGGATTTCGACTACCCCGAGGAAGCGATCCGCGCGGCGCTGGAACGGCTGCCCAAGGTCGGCTGAACCGGGCAGCCGACGATGCAGCCTTACGATGCGGTTCTGGCGGCGCCGCCCTGCCGCCTCGGCGCCCGCTTCACCGGCGCGGCGCTGACGGAACTCGACTTCCTGCCGGCGGACACGCCCGTATCGCGCCGGCTCGACGACCGCTCGCGCGCGCTCGTGCGCGAGCTCGACGCCTACTGGCAAGATCCTGCGCATGTGTTCGCTCTGCCCTACACCGCCGCCGGCACATCATTCCAGCAGCGCGTGTGGCACGCCCTGCTGCAGATCCCGCCTGGCCGGCCAAGCACCTACGGCGCCATCGCCAAGGCGCTCGGCACGGCGCCGCGCGCGGTCGGTCAGGCCTGCGCCGCCAACCCGCTGCCCATCGTCATTCCCTGCCACCGCGTGCTCGCGGCAAACGGCGCGCTCGGCGGTTTCATGCACGCGTCGAGCGGCGCGCCGCTCGAAGTGAAGACCTGGCTGCTGGCGCACGAGCAGCAGGCAGCTCCACCCGACGCCACCCGCTGTGCCCGATCCCGCTAACAGCGCACTGATCGACAGCTTCTGCGATCATCTGTGGCTGGAAGACGGCCTGGCCGAACTCACTCTCGCCGCCTACCGCCGCGACCTCGGCAGCTTCGCGACCTGGCTCGGCAACACGCACGGCACGACGCTCGCCGCCGCCGCCGCAGGCGATGTCGAAGCCTGGCTCGCCCACCGCTTTGCACAGCAGGCAGGGCCACGCAGCGCGGCCCGCTACACCTCGACGCTGAAGCGCTTCTATCGCTATCTGCTGCGCGAGAGTCTGATCCCCGCCGACCCCACGCTCAACCTCGACAGCCCCAGGCTGCCGCGCGCGCTACCGAAGACACTGACCGAAACCGACGTCGAGCGCCTGCTGGCCG
>JANJXF010000216.1 GCA_024709165.1 Thiobacillus sp.
GCGCTGGCCATGCGCTGGCTGAAGGACGCGGCGCGCAAGCGTGGCGAGAAGTCCATGGGCGCGCGGCTGGCTGGCGAACTGCTGGACGCTTCAGAGGGTCGCGGCGGTGCCGTGAAGAAGCGTGAGGAAGTCCACCGCATGGCCGAGGCCAACAAGGCCTTCTCCCATTTCCGCTTCTGATCAACCCAACGCACTGATTGGCAGGTATTTAACGTGGCACGCACGACTCCTATCGAACGCTATCGCAACATCGGGATTTCCGCGCACATCGATGCCGGCAAGACCACGACCAGCGAGCGCATCCTGTTCTACACCGGCAAGTCGCACAAGCTCGGCGAGGTGCACGACGGTGCGGCCACGACCGACTGGATGGAGCAGGAGCAGGAGCGAGGCATCACCATCACCTCCTCGGCCGTGACCTGCTTCTGGAAGGGCATGGACATGTCCTTGCCGGAACATCGCATCAACATCATCGACACACCCGGGCACGTCGACTTTACCATCGAGGTGGAGCGCTCCATGCGCGTCCTCGATGGCGCGTGCATGGTCTATTGTGCCGTCGGCGGCGTGCAGCCCCAGTCGGAAACCGTGTGGCGGCAGGCCAACAAGTACGGCGTGCCGCGCCTGGCGTTCGTCAACAAGATGGACCGTACCGGCGCCAATTTTTTCAGGGTCTACGAGCAGATGCGTGCCCGCCTGCGCGCCAATCCGGTACCCGTCGTGGTGCCGATCGGTGCCGAGGACAACTTCAAGGGTGTGGTCGATCTGGTCAAGATGAAGGCCATCATCTGGGACGAGGCGTCCCAGGGGATGAAGTTCGCCTATGAGGACATCCCGGCCGAACTGGTCGAAGTCAGCAAGGAATGGCGCGAGAAGATGGTCGAGGCTGCGGCCGAGTCGTCCGAAGAACTGATGAACAAGTACCTCGAGGAGGGCGACCTTTCCGAGGCCGACATCACGACCGGTCTGCGCGTGCGTACCATTGCCGGCGAGATCGTCCCCATGCTGTGCGGCACCGCGTTCAAGAACAAGGGCGTGCAGCGCATGCTCGACGCGGTCATCCAGTTCCTGCCGTCGCCCGTGGACATCCCGCCGGTTGCCGGGGTGGATGACAACGAACAGGAAATCGTGCGTTATGCGAAGGACGACGAGAAGTTTTCCGCGCTTGCCTTCAAGTTGATGGCCGACCCGTTCGTCGGGCAGCTCACGTTCATTCGCGTGTACTCCGGTGTGCTGCAGTCCGGCGACACCGTGCTGAACTCGGTACGCGGCAAGAAAGAGCGCATCGGCCGTCTGTTGCAAATGCATGCCAACCAGCGCGACGAAATCAAGGAAGTGCGCGCGGGCGATATCGCTGCGGTGGTCGGCCTGAAGGACGTGACGACCGGCGACACCCTGTGTGAGGTATCCGCGCCGGTGGTTCTCGAGCGCATGGTGTTCCCCGAGCCAGTGATCCACGTCGCTGTCGAGCCGAAGACCAAGTCCGACCAGGAAAAGATGGGTATCGCTCTCAGCCGCCTGGCGCAGGAAGACCCGTCTTTCCGCGTGCGGACCGACGAGGAATCCGGTCAGACCATCATCTCCGGCATGGGTGAGCTGCACCTCGAGATCATCGTCGACCGCATGAAGCGTGAATTCAGCGTCGAGGCCAACGTCGGCGCTCCGCAGGTGGCCTATCGCGAGGCGATCCGCAAGCCGGTCGAACAGGAAGGCAAATTCGTCAAGCAGTCGGGCGGCAAGGGCCAGTATGGCCACGTCTGGCTCAAGCTCGAGCCCAACGAGGCAGGCAAGGGTTACGAATTCGTCGATGCCATCAAGGGCGGCACCGTGCCACGCGAATATATTCCTGCGGTCGACAAGGGTCTGCAGGAAGCCTTGAACAACGGCGTGCTCGCGGGCTTCCCGGTCGTCGACGTCAAGGTCACGCTGTTCGACGGCTCCTATCATGAGGTCGACTCGTCCGAGCAGGCGTTCAAGATGGCGGCGATCCTGGGCTTCAAGGATGGCATGCGCAAGGCGAGTCCCGCGCTGCTCGAACCGATGATGGCGGTCGAAGTCGAGACGCCGGAAGACTACATGGGCGATGTCATGGGCGACCTCAACCGTCGGCGCGGGATCATCCAGGGCATGGACGACGTTGCCGGCATCAAGGCGATCAAGGCCGAGGTGCCGCTGGCCGAAATGTTCGGCTACGCGACCGATCTGCGTTCGATGTCGCAGGGGCGCGCGACGTACACCATGGAATTCAAGCATTACGCCGAGGCGCCGAAGAGCGTCGCCGAAGCCGTGATCGCGAAGAAGTGATCGCACACTGCGGATATTTTTGATTTGACAGGGCAAGAAGATGGCTAAGGAAAAATTCGAGCGGACCAAACCGCACGTGAACGTTGGCACGATTGGTCACGTTGACCACGGCAAGACCACCTTGACCGCGGCGATCACCACCATTCTGTCGAGGAAATTCGGTGGCGCGGCGAAGAAATAC
>JANJXF010000172.1 GCA_024709165.1 Thiobacillus sp.
GCGGCGGTGCGCTGACCGGGAACAGCCGCGCATGCAGCGACTGGATCAGAATGTCGTTGGCGCGCTGGATGAACTTGGCGGCGCGGTAGTAGCGCTGCATCAGGCGTTCGCCCGGGCGGCGATGTGCCGTGGCTGACAGGCCGAGTCGCGCCGCAAGCTCGGTCTGGTAGTCGAAGGCGAGGCGATCCTCGCGTCGCCCGGCGAGCAGGTGCAGATGGATGCGCAGCGTGGCAAGCGTGCGTTCCTCGGCGGCGATGCGGCGCGCTTCGGCGTCGGCCAGCAGACCTGCGCGCGCCAGCCCGCGCCAGCCGCCACCGATGCCGCAGGCCTGGGCCAGCCAGTGAATGGTGTGCAGGTCGCGCAGCCCGCCGGGGCTGTCCTTGAGGTTGGGTTCGAGCTTGTAGGCGCTGTCGTCGAAGCGCGCATGACGTGCCTGCTGCTCGGCGAGCTTGCCGTCGAAAAAATGCCGTGCGTCGAAGCGTTGATCGAAGCGTTCGCGCAGCGTGTCGTGGAGCGTCGCCGCGCCCCATAGCGTGCGCGCTTCCAGCAGATTGGTCTCGACGGTAAGATCGGCGGCCTCGGCGAGGCATGCATCGATGGTACGAACACTGTGCCCGATCTCCAGGCCGAGATCCCAGCAGGCGCGTACCCAGTGTTCCAGTACTTCGGTCTCGGCAGGCGTCGGGTCGGCCGGCAGCAGAAGCAGAACATCGACGTCCGAACCGGGAAACAGCTCGCCGCGGCCGTAGCCGCCGACGGCGACCAGACAGCATGCGGGCGACAGGGCGAGGCGCGTGCACAGGTCGGCGAGTACGCCGTCGACGAGCTTCGTGTGACCGGACAGGTAACGTGCCGCCGCGCCTCGCTTGTGAAAGGCGGCGGCGAGCGCGGTGCGGCCGGTTTTCAGCCGCTCGCGCAGGTCGGCGAACGGCGCGATGCTCACGCAGCCTTGCAGATGGCGTCGGGAAGCGCCGGACTGCCCGCCGACAGCGTCAGCACCTCGTAACCCGACTCGGTCACCAGCACGGTGTGCTCCCACTGCGCGGACAGGCTGCGATCCTTGGTGACGATGGTCCAGCCGTCGGGCAGCTGGCGGATTTCGCGGCGTCCAGCGTTGATCATCGGTTCGATGGTGAAGGTCATGCCCGGCTCCAGGGTCAGGCCGGTGCCCGCCTTGCCGTAGTGCAAGACCTGAGGCTCCTCGTGGAACTTGCGGCCGATGCCGTGGCCGCAGAATTCCCGCACCACGCTGTAGCCATGGTGTTCGGCAAAGTGCTGGATGGCGTGGCCGACGTCGCCCAGTTGTGCGCCGGGGCGGACCCGGGCGATGCCGACCCACATCGCCTCGTAGGTGACCTGCATCAACCGCTTCGCCTGGATCGACGGCTCGCCCACCGCGAACATGCGGCTGGTGTCGCCGTGCCAGCCATCCTTGATCACGGTGATGTCGAGATTGACGATGTCGCCGTTTTTCAGGATTTTTTCACCCGGAACGCCGTGACACACCTGGTTGTTCACCGAGGTGCAGATGGATTTGGGATAGGGTGCATGCCCGCTCGGTGCGTAGTTGAGCGGGGCAGGCACCGCGCCCTGCACGTTCACCATGTAGTCGTGGCAAAGGCGGTCGAGTTCGCCGGTGGTGACGCCGGGTTTGACGAAGGGCGCGATGTAGTCGAGGACCTCGGCCGCGAGGCGGCAGGCCGTGCGCATGCCCTCGATTTCGGTACCGGTCTTGATGGTGACTGACATGAAAGGGAAAGATTCGGAAAATCGGGATTTTAGCCCGTCCCGGCGGGAATTCGGGAGATGGCCACGTGACGGCCATGGGCACGGCATGGCCAAGGCAGGCTACCTGTCGACACCCCGTTGCCGAAGGGATGGCGGTGCACGTGTATTCGCCACGCTGCTGGCCGCATGTGCGCACGCGGAATGGACGGAGATGTGCCGCTTGAAGCAAACGCCGCTTCGAATTAAAATTATGGGCTGTCCGGAATGGTCCGGGCAAATTCGCACACCTGCCGATTAAAGGGTGGCCGCGCGGCGGGACATGCCACGCGGCTGCTGGCGGGTGGAGGCTCAACCCTTTAGGAGATTTCCATGTCCGTCACCATGCGTCAAATGCTGGAGGCCGGTGTCCATTTCGGCCACCAGACCCGCTTCTGGAACCCCAAGATGGCACCGTTCATTTTCGGCCATCGCAACAAGATTCACATCGTCAACCTGGAAAAATCGCTGCCGATGTTCCAGGATGCGCAGAAATTCGTGCGTCAGCTCGCCGCCAACAAGGGTACCGTGCTGTTCGTCGGCACCAAGCGCGCCGCCCGCGACATCGTGCGCGAGGAAGCACAACGCGCCGGTGTGCCCTATGTGGACAACCGCTGGCTCGGTGGCATGCTGACCAACTACAAGACCGTCAAGCAGTCGATCAAGCGCCTCAACGATCTCGAGACCCAGATCGCTGAACCGGGTCGTCTGTCGAAAAAGGAAATCCTCACAGTACAGCGCGAAGTCGACAAGATCGGCCGCAGCCTCGGCGGTATCCGCGAAATGGGTGGACTGCCCGACGCGATCTTCATCATCGACGTCGGTTACCAGAAGGGCGCCGTGATCGAGGCGAAGAAGCTCGGCATTCCGGTAATCGGCGTGGTCGATACCAACAACAGCCCGGAAGGCGTCGATTACGTCATTCCCGGTAACGACGACTCGGCGCGCGCCATCCGCCTGTACGCACGCGGCATGGCGGACGCCGTGTTGGAAGGCCGTGCCCAGGTCATCAGCGAGATCGCCGGTGGCGAGGAGTTCGTTGAAGTTGAGGAGGCCGGCGACATCGCTGCCGAGTAAACGCGGCGCAGCCGGCAGCGTTTCGGCCCATTCGTCGAATGGGGTCGGGCGAGCGGTCTTGGGGAGGGGCGTCGGCCCCTCTTTCCGTATTGAATTGTTTGAAACAGGATGGAGTTCGAAATGGCAGAAATCACTGCAAGCATGGTCAAGGATCTGCGCGAGAAGACCGACGCGCCGATGATGGACTGCAAGAAGGCGCTGAGCGAAGCCGGCGGCGACATGCAGAAAGCTGAGGAAATCCTGCGCGTGCGCTTCGGCAACAAGGCCGCCAAGAGCGCCAGCCGCGTAGCCGCCGAGGGTCTTGTGACCATTGCAATCGCCGCCGACGGCAAATCCGCTGCCATGGTTGAAGTCAACTGCGAGACCGATTTCGTCGCCAAGAACGACGATTTCATCGCGCTGTGCAATGCGCTCGCCGAAATGGTGCTGAACCAGAACCCGACCGACGTCGGCGCGCTGTCCGGCCTGTCCTACAAGGGTACGACGGTCGAGGCGTTCCGTACCGAGCTGGTCGGCAAGATCGGCGAGAACATGTCGGTGCGCCGCTTCGCCCGCATGGCCGCGCAGGGCAAGTTCGCCAGCTACATTCACGGCGGCAAGATCGGCGTGCTGGTCGACGTGTCTGGCGACGATGGCATTGCCCGGGACATCGCCATGCACATCGCCGCGTCCAAGCCGAAGTCACTCGATGCTTCGGGCGTGGCGCAGGAACTCATCGACGCCGAGCGCCGCGTCGCCATCGAGAAGGCCAAGGAAGCCGGCAAGCCGGAGGCCATGCTGGAAAAAATCGCCGAAGGTACGGTGCAGAAGTTCCTCAAGGAAGTCACGCTGCTGTCGCAACCTTTCGTCAAGGACGACAAGCAGACCGTCGAGCAGGTGCTCAAGTCGAAGAACTCGCAATGCCACGGCTTCACCATGTACGTGGTGGGCGAGGGCATTGAGAAGAAAGTCTCCGACTTTGCGGCCGAAGTGGCGGCCGCATCCAAGGTCTGAATGCATATGGCGCCGGTTCGTCGCATCCTGCTGAAGCTGTCCGGCGAAGCCCTGATGGGGCCGGACAGCTTCGGCTACCACGCTGAAACCCTCGCCGGTTTCGTCGCACAGATTCGCGATGTGACGGCCCTGGGCGTGCAGGTCGCCATCGTCGTCGGTGGCGGCAACCTGTTCCGCGGGGCCTCCGGTGCGCTGTCCGGGATGGATCGGGCGACGGCGGATTCGATGGGGATGCTCGCCACGGTGATGAACGCGCTGGCCCTGAAGGACGCGCTGCAGCGCGCAGGCGTGCCGGCCCGCGTGCAGACCGCGGTCGCCATCGCGCACGTCGGTGAGGGCTTCGAGCGTGACGCTGCGGTGCGCGAACTGGACGCCGGCAACGTCGTCATTTTCGGCGGTGGCACTGGCAACCCCTTCTTCACCACCGACACCGCGGCGGCGCTGCGCGCTGCCGAGATCGGCGCCGATCTGCTGCTGAAGGCCACCAAGGTCGATGGCGTCTACACCGCCGATCCGAAGAAGGATCCCTCCGCGCAGCGCTACGCGGCGCTCTCGTTCGACGAGGCCATCGCGAAGAACCTGGGTGTCCTCGACACCGCCGCCTTCGCCCTGTGCCGTGAACAAAACCTGTCGCTCGTCGTGTTCAACGTCTTCAAGTCCGGCGCACTCAAGCGCGTGGTGCTGGGTGAGGACGAGGGTACGCGGGTCAGCAACCACTGAGGAGCAGGCATGGCTGAAACCACTATTGCCGACATCAAGCGTTCCACCGAGCAGAAAATGGGCAAGACCCTGGAAACGCTCAGGAACGATCTGGCCAAGATCCGTACGGGCCGTGCGCATGCCGGCATCCTCGACCATGTGATGGTCGACTACTACGGCAACCCGACGCCGGTGCCCCAGGTGGCGAACGTGTCACTGGTCGATAGTCGCACGCTGGGTGTGCAGGCCTACGAGAAAAGCATGGTCGCCAAGATCGAGAAGGCAATCCGCGATTCGGACCTCGGTTTGAATCCGGCTGCACACGGCGAGATCATCCGCGTGCCGATGCCCGCGCTCACCGAGGAGCGCCGTCGCGACCTCATCAAGGTCGTGCGCGGCGAGGGCGAGAACGCGCGCGTGGCGGTGCGCAATATCCGACGCGATGCCAACAGCGCCGTGAAGGATATGGTCAAGGTGAAAACCGCGACCGAGGACGAGGAGCGCCGCACCCAGGACGAAGTACAGAAGCTGACCGACAAGTTCATTGGCGAGATCGACAAGATGCTCGCCGAAAAAGAGAAAGACCTGCTCGCAATCTGAGTCAAGAAAGCGTGAGCGCTCGCCACAAGCCGGCGGCCCCGGTGCCCGCCGAAGTGCCCCGGCACATCGCCATCATCATGGACGGCAATGGCCGCTGGGCCAAGCGTCGCCTGATGCCGCGCGTGGCCGGTCACCGCAAGGGCGTGGAGGCGCTGCGCGGGATGATTCGCGCCTGTGCCGAGCGCGGTGTGGCCCATCTCACCGTGTTTGCGTTCAGTTCGGAGAATTGGCGGCGACCACCAGAGGAGGTGACCCTGCTGATGGATCTGTTCATGCGCGCGCTGGAGAATGAGGTCGCCCGGTTGCACCAGAACCACATCCGTTTCCGCGTGGTCGGCGATCTGTCTGGATTTTCCGAACGGATCCAGACCCTGATCCGCGATGCCGAAGCGCGCACCCGCGACAACACCCGCCTGACGCTTACCGTCGCCGCCAATTACGGCGGGCGCTGGGACGTCGTGCAGGCGGTGAAGAAGCTGATGCGCTCGGGTGTCTCACCTGACGCGGTGACCGAGGCGAGTCTCGCCGGACAACTGAGTCTTGCCGACCTGCCCGAGCCGGATCTTTTCATCCGGACCGGCGGCGAGCAGCGCATCAGCAATTTCCTGCTATGGCAACTGGCCTACACCGAGCTCTATTTTACCGACACGCTATGGCCGGATTTCGATAGTGACGCGCTGGATGCGGCGATTGCATCGTATCAGCGGCGCGAGCGCCGCTTCGGGCGCACCAGCGAGCAAGTGCAGAACACCTCCGGGGTGGACGAATGAGCGGCTTGCTGAGCCGCGTGCTGACGGCGGGCCTGCTGCTGGCGGTTTTTGTTCCGGCGGCGGTGTGGGCACCCAGTGGCCTGTGGGGCGTGCTGATGGCGGTCGTCGTTGGCGTGGCTGGTTTCGAGTGGGCAAGACTCGGACATTTCACCCGCGGCGCCGCCCGGGGCTACGGTGTCGCGCTGACGCTGGCAGCTCTGGTGCTGACGGGCTGGGACTGGCCGGCGCTGCAGGGTGGGTTCGTCATGCTGGCGACCGCGTTCTGGATCGTGGTTGCCCCACTGTGGCTGCTGCGGCGCTGGCGGGTGTCTTCGATGGCTCTGCGTGCCGTCCTGGGAGCCGTGCTGCTGCTGGCCATATGGGCCGCGTTGATGGAACTGCATGCGCGCGGGCCGGGCGTTCTCCTGGGCGTTGCGATGGTGGTGTGGATCGCCGACACCGCCGCCTATTTCGCCGGGCGCCATTTCGGGCGCCACAAGCTCGCGCCGGCGATCAGCCCAGGCAAGACCTGGGAGGGCGTCGTCGGCGCGCTCCTTGCCCTGTCGCTGTACGGTATCGGCCTCGTCCGGTTTGCCGGCGTGCCGCTGTGGCCGCTGTTGCCGTTACTCGCTGTGCTGCTTTACGTGGCGGTGCTGGGCGACCTGTTCGAATCCTGGATCAAACGCGTGTCCGGCGTGAAGGACAGCGGCGCGGTGCTGCCGGGGCATGGCGGCGTGCTCGACCGCATCGACGCTCTCGCTTCGACGCTGCCGGTTGCCACGGGCATGCTCATGTGGCTGGAGGGGCGGCCGTGACGTCGCGTGTACTCACCCTGCTCGGCGCCACCGGCACCATCGGCGTCAACACACTCGACGTGGTGGCGCGGCATCCCGGACGCTTCGAGGTGTTCGCGCTGACCGGCGCCACGCAGGTCGAACGCATGGTCGAGCAGTGCCGAGTGCATCGCCCCCGCTACGCGGTCATGACCGAACCAGGCGCCGCCGCTGCAGTGCGCGCGCAGGTGGCGGCCGAACGGCTCGGGGTCGAAGTGCTGGAAGGTGCTGCGGCGCTGGCCGATGTGGCCAGTGCGTCCGAGGTCGACACCGTGATGGCGGCGATCGTCGGTGCAGCCGGGCTGCCCGCCACGCTTGCCGCCGCGCAGGTGGGCAAGCGTATTCTGCTCGCCAACAAGGAAACTCTGGTGGTGTCGGGGCAACTCTTCATGGACGCGGTAGCTGCGAGCGGTGCCGAGTTGTTGCCGATCGACTCCGAGCACAACGCAATCTTCCAGGCGCTGCCGCGTGACTGTTGCGGCGACCTTGCCGGCGCCGGCGTGAATGCGCTGTGGCTCACCGCTTCCGGTGGGCCGTTCCGTACCCTGTCGGCGGAAGCCATCGCCGCCGCCACACCGGACCAGGCGGTGGCGCATCCGAACTGGGTGATGGGAAAGAAGATTTCGGTCGATTCCGCGAGTCTGATGAACAAGGGGTTGGAGGTGATCGAGGCGCGCTGGCTGTTCAACGCACGGCCGGAGCAGATCAGGGTGCTGGTGCACCCGCAGAGCATCGTCCATTCGATGGTGGAATACATCGACGGTTCGGTGATCGCCCAGATGGGCACGCCCGATATGCGCACCCCGATCGCGTATGCACTGGGATTTCCCGAGCGCATCGACGCCGGTGTGCCGATGCTCGAACTGATGGGCAGACAGTTGACTTTCGAGGCCCCTGACACCCGGCGTTTCCCCTGTCTGCAACTGGCGTTCGACGCGCTCGCTGCGGGCGGCAACGCGGCGGCGGTTCTCAATGCCGCCAACGAAGTCGCGGTGGCCCGCTTTCTGGACGGCGCCGCGCCGTTCGGCGCCATCGCTGCCAGCATCGCGCACGCACTCGACACGCTCGCGGGCGGCCCGGCCGCTACGCTGGACGATCTGCTCGAGTCCGATCGTGCGGCGCGGCGTATCGCTGACGCCTTCCTCGGAGCCGTACACGCGTGAGCGTGCTGCACATCCTGCTGTGGTTTCTCATCGCCATCGGCGTGCTGGTGGTGGTGCACGAGTTTGGCCACTATCTTGTCGCGCGGCTGGCCGGGGTCAAGGTGCTGCGTTTCTCCGTCGGCTTCGGCAAGCCGCTTGCCAGCCGCCGCGTCGGCCGCGACGGCACCGAGTGGGTGCTTGCCGCGCTGCCGTTTGGCGGCTACGTGAAGATGCTCGATGAGCGCGAGGGCCCGGTGCCGCCGGCGGACGCGCACCGCAGCTTCAACCGCGCCACGGTGTGGCGTCGCATCGGCATCGTCGCCGCCGGGCCGGCCGCCAATTTTCTGCTGGCCGTGGTGTTCTACTGGGCGCTGTTCCTGCATGGCCTGCCGGCCCTGAAACCCCTGATCGGGGAGCCGCCTGCGGGCACCGCTGCGGCGCGGGCGGGGCTCGCCGCGGGTGACGAGATCGCCGCCGTCAATGGCGTCGCCACGCCGGCGTTCCAGGATTTGCGGCTCGCGCTGTTGCGCGCCGGCGTCGCCGGTGGCCCCGTCGAACTGACGCTTGCCGGCGGGCGCCATGTTCAGCTCGACATGCCGGCGGCGGACACGGAAAACCTGGAGCGCGACACCCTGCGCCCGCTCGGCATCGTCCGCTACGATCCGCCGCTCGCTCCGGTGATCGGCGAGGTGCTGGGTGACGGCGCCGCCGCGCGCGCCGGCCTGCAGCCGGGCGACCGCCTCATCGCCGCCAGTGGCGTGCCGGTGGCGAGCTGGCAGGCGTGGGTCGAGACCGTGCGCGCGCATCCGTCACGCCCCCTGCGTGTCGAATACGCACGGCAGGGCCGCCACGCCGAGCTGACGCTGACGCCTGATACGGTGGACGTCGATGGTGAACGCATCGGTCGCATCGGCGCCGCACCCGAGGTCGATGCATCGCTGCGC
>JANJXF010000019.1 GCA_024709165.1 Thiobacillus sp.
CCTCTACAGTAAGTTCTACATACTTAGTCCGGTGTTTTGGGTTTTAACCCGGTGCGCGCCCGCCGAACAGGCTCGCCTCAGGCGAGTGGCCTTGATTTAACGCTGGCCCAAGCCACCCGGGACAGCGCGATCCTGCTGAAGTGACTCTGCTGCCGGTTTTACCCGGCCCAGCCCGCAGGCTGACTGGTGCAGAGTCTGGCGCAATTAAGCAGCCAGAGCGTAGGTTTCGTCGTTGGCGACTATTACTTTTTCGGTTGGATTTACGAGGTCGTCCGACCCTCGGTATGCCCTTATCTGCTTTGCGACCCACGTCGAAGCCAGGTCGGCCCCATGTGTTGCTGCAGCAAGTGTACTGCATAGAACGAGGGATCGGGGTAAAGTTCCGCGGGATGCAAAATTATTTCAGAACGGCCAGGGAGTGTGGGCGCGGGCGACGGCGACCATGTAGCCGAACACCAGCAGGGCGGCGATCCAGGCGGCGATGCGCTGGCCGCGAGTTTTGCCGCGCTTGAGCGCGACGGTGCCGAGGACGATGTAGGCGATGAGGGCGAAGAATTTTGCGGTGAGCCAGCCGTCGACGAGCGGATACTGCCCAAGGATGACCGCGAGTCCGAGTCCGCTGGATAGCAGCAGGGTGTCGTTGACGTGCGGGATCACGCGTACCCATCGCGCCTGCAGACGGGGCGAATCGGCCATCATCCAGACGCCACGCAGGAGAAACAGGATGAACGTGGCGGCGATGGTGGTGAGGTGCAGGTGTTTGAGGAGCGTGTAGTAGGCCATGTCAGCCGAGATGGTCGAGCGTTTCCAGCGGGTGGCGAATCTGTGCCCGGGCGCCCCAGGTGTGCGGGGTGTCATCGGCACCGAGATAGCCCCAGGCGGCGACGAGTGCAGGCATCGCGGCGGCACGCGCGGCCTCGATATCCCGCTGGGCGTCGCCCAGGTACAGGCATTCGCCGGGTCGTGCACCGCACAGTTTGGCGGCGGCGAGCATTGGTGCGGGATGCGGTTTGGGCTGTGGGCAGGTGTCGCCTGAGACGATGCACGCGGCGCGTTCGGCGAGATCGAGCAGTGACATCAGGGGTTCGGTGAAGCGTGCCGGCTTGTTGGTGACCACGCCCCACGGAATTTGTTGTGCGTCGAGCGCGCCGAGCAATTCCAGGATGCCGGAAAAAGGGCGGGAATGCAGGCACAGGTTGTCGGCGTAGAGCTGCAGGAATTCCTCGCGCATGCGGGCGAACCGCGCATTGTCCGGATGCAGGTCGAAGCCCAGTTCGAGCAGGCCGCGTGCGCCGTGCGAGGCTTGCGGCCGGATGACGGCATCGGCGAGCGGCGGCAGGCCATGGCGCGCGCGTTGCAGGTTGAGCGCGTGGCCGAGATCCGGCGCGGTGTCGACCAGGGTACCGTCGAGGTCGAACAGGACGGCGCGAATCGGGCCATTGCCGCGCAGCGGCGCTTTGTCGCCTTCTTTCTCCCGGAGAGGATAGGGGGAAGGTTCAATCATTGTCACGGCGCGCTGCCATCAGGTAGTTGACGCTGGTGTCGGCTTCGAGCTTGTACGCTTTGCTCAACGGGTTGTAGGTCATGCCGGTGATCTCGCCGACATCGAGCCCGGCTTCGCGCGCCATGCGAGCGAGCTCGGCCGGGGTGATGAATTTGGTGTAGTCGTGGGTGCCGCGTGGAAGGAGTTTGAGCAGATATTCGGCGCCGATGATGGCGAACAGGTAGCTCTTGGCGTTGCGGTTGAGTGTGGAGAAGAACACCGAGCCGCCGGGTTTGACCAGGCGCGCACAGGCGGCGACCACCGATGCGGGGTCGGGCACGTGTTCGAGCATTTCCATGCAGGTGACGACGTCGAATTCGCCTGCATGCTGCGCGGCGTAGTCTTCCGCGGAGATCAGCTGGTAGTCGACGCTGTGTCCGGATTCGTGCAGGTGCAGCCTGGCGACCTTGAGCGCCTTGTCCGACAGGTCGATGCCGCTGACCGTGGCGCCGGCACCGGCCATCGCCTCGGCGAGGATGCCGCCGCCGCAGCCGACGTCGAGCACTTTCTTGCCGGCGAGCGGCGCCCGCGAATCGATCCACTTCAGGCGCAGCGGGTTGATTTCGTGCAGGGGACGGAATTCCGACTGCGGATCCCACCAGCGGTGGGCGAGTTCGGAGAATTTGGCGATTTCGGCAGTGTCGACGTTGCTCATGGCGGCTCTCAGGATGATAGTTTTCCGCGCCAATACGCGGCCCGCGCGGCGAGGTCGTCGGTGTCGAGATCGACCAGGCGGCGCTGGTGAAGTTTCAGCCGCCCGTCGACCCACACGTGGGTGACCTGTTCGCGTCCGGCAACGTAAACCAGGTGCGACACCGGGTCAAACACGGGCTGACAGGCCGGCGCGGAAAGATCGACGGCGACGAGGTCGGCACGCTTGCCGGCGGCAATGCTGCCGATGCGATCGTCGAGGTTGAGCGCGCGCGCGGCATCGAGTGTGGCCATGCGCAGGGCGGCGGCGGCGGGAAGGGCTGCGGCGTCACGGCTCGTACCCTTGGCGAGCAAGGCCGCCAGGCGCATTTCGGCGAACAGGTCGAGACGGTTGTTGCTGGCGGCGCCATCGCTGCCGAGTCCTACGTTGACGCCGGCGCGCCGCATGCCGGCGACGGGAGCGAATCCGGAGGCGAGCTTGAGGTTGGCGGTCGGGCAGTGCGCCACATGGCAACCGTGCGCGGCGAGCAGGTCGATTTCGGCCTCGTCGAGGTGGACCGCGTGCACGCCGATGAAATTCGGCCCCAGCAAGCCCAGTCGCGCCAGTCGCTCCACCGGACGCACGCCGTGCTGCCGCAGGCTTTCCGCGATTTCGTCGGTGGTTTCGTGGAGGTGGCAGTGCACCGGCACCCCAAGCTGTTCGGCGAGCGTGTTGATGCGGGAAAACGTGATGTCGGAGACGGTGTAGGGTGCGTGCGGGGCGAAGGCGAAGGAGAGCAGGGCTTCGTCCTTGAGTTCGTCGCGCACCGCGAGACCACGGGCGAGGTAGCCATCCGCGTCGGCGGCATAGGCACTGGGGAACTCCAGCGCGATCATTCCAAGCGTGGCGCGCATCCCGGCCTGCAGAAAGGCTTCGCCCGCGGCCTGGGGGAAGAAGTACATGTCGTTGCACGCGGTGGTGCCGCCGGCGAGCATTTCGGCCGCCGCCAGCAAGGTGCCGTCGCGCACGAAGGCCTCCGAGACGTGGCGCTTCTCCGCTGGCCAGATGCGCTCGTTGAGCCAGGCCATCAGCGGCAGGTCGTCGGCAAAACCGCGTAACAGCGTCATCGCCGCGTGGCCGTGCAGATTGACCAGCCCAGGAATCAAGACGTGGCCGGGCAGGGCGCGAGTCTCGCGGGCGTCGTAGCGGGCGGCTGCGGCGTCGGCGGGCAGCATGTCGAGGATGGTGCCGTCGTGCACCACGACGGCGTGGTCGGAGAGCACCCCGGCCGGTTCGACGGGTGCCACCCATTGCGGCAGGAGAACGAGGTCGGCTGGGGTTTTCATGGTGGCCCGCATTCTCGCCGTTTACACGGGCCTTGGCAAAGGCGGGGGCCGTCCGGGCGGGGCGGCTGGCCGTGCTAAAATCGCACGCTTCAGTGTCTGCACACAATACCAAGCCGGTCTATGGAACAGTTTGCCAAGGAAACCCTCCCGGTCAGCCTCGAGGAGGAGATGCGGCGCTCGTACCTCGATTACGCCATGAGCGTGATCGTCGGGCGCGCCCTGCCGGACGTGCGCGACGGCCTCAAGCCGGTGCACCGCCGCGTGCTGTACGCGATGAACGA
>JANJXF010000194.1 GCA_024709165.1 Thiobacillus sp.
ATGGCTAAGGAAAAATTCGAGCGGACCAAACCGCACGTGAACGTTGGCACGATTGGTCACGTTGACCACGGCAAGACCACCTTGACCGCGGCGATCACCACCATTCTGTCGAGGAAATTCGGTGGCGCGGCGAAGAAATACGACGAGATCGACTCTTCTCCCGAAGAGAAGGCGCGCGGCATCACCATCAACACCTCGCACGTCGAATACGAGACCGAGAGCCGCCACTACGCGCACGTCGACTGTCCTGGCCACGCCGACTACGTCAAGAACATGATCACCGGTGCTGCGCAGATGGACGGCGCCATCCTTGTCGTCTCCTCCGCCGACGGCCCCATGCCGCAGACCCGTGAGCACATCCTGCTTGCGCGTCAGGTTGGCGTGCCCTACATCATCGTCTACATGAACAAGGCCGACATGGTCGACGACGCCGAGCTGCTCGAACTCGTCGAAATGGAAGTCCGCGAACTTTTGTCCAAGTACGACTTCCCGGGCGACGACACCCCCATCGTCATCGGTTCTGCCTTGAAGGCCCTCGAAGGCGACCAGAGCGATATCGGCGAGCCCAGCATCTTCAAGCTGGCGGCCGCGCTCGACAGCTACATTCCCACCCCCGAGCGCGCCATCGACAAGCCCTTTCTCATGCCTGTCGAAGACGTCTTCTCCATTTCCGGTCGTGGCACCGTCGTCACCGGCCGTGTCGAGCGCGGCATTGTCAAGGTTGGCGAAGAAATCGAGATCGTCGGCATCAAGCCCACGCAGAAGACCACCTGCACCGGCGTCGAAATGTTCAGGAAGCTGCTTGACCAGGGTCAGGCGGGCGATAACGTCGGCGTCCTGCTGCGCGGCACCAAGCGCGAAGAAGTCGAGCGTGGCCAGGTTCTGGCCAAGCCTGGCAGCATCAAGCCGCACACCAAGTTCAGCGCCGAGATCTACGTCCTGTCCAAGGACGAAGGCGGTCGTCACACCCCGTTTTTCAACGGCTACCGTCCGCAGTTCTACTTCCGCACCACCGACGTCACCGGCAGCATTGAACTGCCGGCTGGCACCGAGATGGTGATGCCTGGCGACAACGTCAGCATCAAGGTTTCCTTGATTGCCCCGATCGCCATGGACGAAGGTCTGCGTTTCGCCATCCGCGAAGGCGGCCGTACCGTCGGCGCCGGTGTCGTTGCCAAGATCGAAGAGTAAGGC
>JANJXF010000155.1 GCA_024709165.1 Thiobacillus sp.
GGCGATCAGCGGCAGCGCATTCGCTGACACCTGCATGGTGTCGCCTACCTCGAAGGAGCAAGTCTCCGGCCGCTTCGGCAAATTCCGGGAAGGCGGTGCCGCCAACTTCGGCTCGGGCAACGCCAAGCCGCACATGCACGACGGCCTCGACTTCTCGACCAGCGGGCAGACCGCCCCGCTCTACGCCACGTCGGCGGGCACCGTGACGTGGGCCAAGTTGCGCGGCAGCGCAGGCAACACCGTCGTCATCAAGCGGGACAACGGCCAATCGGCCGTGTACTACCACTTGTCGTACATCGCGGTGAAGGAGGGCGACAAGGTGCAGGCCGGGCAGGAGATCGGCCGTGCTGGCAGTACCGGCATGAAGCCGGGCGGCGCAGTCCACCTGCACTTCATCTACGGTGTGCCGAACTCGGATGACGCTCGCGCCAAGACTTTCTCGGCCGACGCCAACAAGAACCCGACGTTCAACCCGGCGCAGTTGCCGAACGCAATCACCAAGCAGAACTCGGCTTTCAACTACGCCACCGATCCATCGCCCTACTTCTGCAAGACGTTCCCGATCCAGAACGACGGCCTGTACCCCGTGCTGGGCAGCGACACGATGGCGCAATACAACAAGCTGTTCGGCGCGGCCCCGCCGATGGGCGTGCCGCCGTCCACCCAGTTCGACCCGGTGCAGGTCGCCGCAGCCAACGGCGACGCCTTGCAGGCGGCCTCCAAGGGCGCGACCTCGATGGCGAGCGTGCTCAACGACGCGGACGGCTACGGCTCACTGCCGTCGCCACCCATCGGTGACTACGAAACCATGTCGCCCGCCGAGATGATGAGCACCGAAGCTATGCGCCGCTTCGCGGACTCGGAATGGAACAAGTCCATCACGCAAGTCAGCAGCCGCGCTCTTTGGGTGGACTACCTGCGTGCGATGGGTGTGTCTGCACAGCTCAACGCAGCGATCCGGCAGAAGAAAGAGCGCATGGAAGCCTTGATGGCGCTCTACACCTCGCAAAAGCTCGTCGCCAAGCGGCAGCAGGTGGATGCGGCCCGTGAGCGGGCGCAGCGCGCCGACGTGCAACGCTCGATCCAGTGACATCGGAGGGTCAAGATCATGATCCTTTTCTTCGACTTCGAGCGGCTGCTGTACGGGCAGACCATCGGTGACATCGGGCCTGCTGCCCGGCTGGCCAAGGTGTTGATGCCCTATCCGCAGGTGGATCTCGTGCTCACGCGGTGGCGGATCGGAGCAATGCGATCAGTCGATGACGTGCGCGGTGAGGTGCCCGAACTGGGCAACCGGATCAACGACGTGGCGCACCGGTCCGTGCGCTCGGATGAGCAGCCGGAACGCGAGATCACCGGCACGCTTCGCCGGACGCGGCAGCTCTACTGGGCGGCCGTGGTGCCGAACTGGGATGCACAGGGCTACATCCAGAAGGCGACCCGCTCGGGTGCGCCGCTGATCCTGTGTCCCTGCGGTTTCGATGAGGAAGCTGCGCAGCGGCTGCACGCCGCCTTGGCGCGTGTTGTTTTCAATGAGGAGCTGGTCAGCGGTGTTCGCCGTCCGCTCCATCAACTGGGGGAGGCCTTGCCATGCTGATGCTGATTGAGCACGATTCGATTCTGTCCACGCCCGAAGCACGCCAGAGTTTGGCGGCCTTCGTCGCCAACCGGCCGAACATCAACGTAGCGGTGTTCCACTCGGCCAAGCTCTCGGCCGCTGAGGTCTGCGAGGCCTACCCACCCGAGCTTCGCGAGCGCCTGATGCTGACGCCTGACACTCCGCGGGAGCGCGACCTGCGACTTTGGCTGGGCTATGAGGCTGGATGTGTCTATGCAGCTCTGAGGCACACCGGCACGCTGGCTCAGTGCGAGGCCGTCGTGTGTCTGGTGCCTCCCGCCTGGGGCGACAGTGCCCGTGAGCAGTTCGGTGCGAAGCGAGTGGTCGTGATTGGTGAGCCTTTCAGCGCGGAGGCGGCCCGCCGCCTTGCTCGAAGCCTCTCGACCTACCGTCGCACGCCGGTCGAACCGTTGCCGCGCAGCTTGTCCAGCAAGGCATCGGTTGCGTCGATGGCAGCGACCTCGGCAGGCGTGAAAACCTCTTCACGCGGCAAGTCCTCGGGCCAGTCGATCCGCTCGGCCTCGCTCTCCCAACGCGTGGCCAGCTCGCACAGCATCTTGGGGTAGTGCTGGAGCAGTTCAGACCCTGGCCCGGCGACCTGGCAGGCGTCGATAACCTGCTGCAAGCTCGCGGCCGTCAGCCGCAGGTCGGCGATCAGCGCCTCGATTCGGCTCGGCCTGTTCACTTCTTTCCTCCCTTGACTGAGGGCGCACCAGCGCCCGCCGAAGCGGTCAGTCCTTGAACGGTGCGTTGCAGGGCATCCAACTGCCCCTGCAAGCCCTCGACGGCCTTGGCCGAGGCCCGAAGCCCAGCCAACTCCTGATCGCGTGCTGCCAGGGCGTTCTGCGCCTCCGCAAGCTGGGCGTCGAGCCGTGCCACCGACGCCACCTTCTCCTGAATCGTCGCCTGCTGGGCCGCCGTGCTCATCTCAAGCTCGCGCACACGCTGGGTGAGCGCGTCGATTTGGCCGATCTGCTCTTGCTCGACGCCTTCCAGCCGGGCGACTTCCGCCTCGGCACCGGCAAGCAGTCCCTCGGCCTTGTCGCGGGAGGCTTCGGCCAGCGCGAGCGGCTCAGCGACGGCCGCCTTCGCACCATGCAGCGCATGTGCGTACAGGGTCTGCACGAAGTCCCGGCCACGCGCCTCGATGTCGGCGGGCAGATCGACGGCGGCGATCTCGCCCTTGCGCTTGGCCTCCCACGCTTCGAGGTGCCGCTTCACGGTCGTGTACGAGCCGCCCGTGCGCTCCTGCACGAGCGTCATGCTCGGTTCCTTGCCATCGGCAACGAGGGCGTCTGCTGCCGCAAATACGGCCTCCTGTGTCGCTACCGGCTTCGCCATGTCGCTCCCCTTTGCATTACGATAATTACTGTAATTATCGTAATTACGATAATAGGAAGCAAGGGGACGTGATGGTGGTGTCGCCCGTCGCTTGCGGGGTGCGGCCCCTGCAAGGGGCGCCCGCCGATGGCGAGGTTTTTCACCGACTTTTGGTGCTGCCGCATAAATAGATGTGAGGCGACTGCCCAGAAAGGAGGTGAAAACAATGGAAATCATCGTCATCAAGCACAACGGCTATCCGTTCTGCAACAACGAGAACGCCGTGCTGCTCGCAACGGGCATCACGCACCACATCGTCCTGTTGCTCAAGACGTAAGCCATGCGCCCTCGGACTAACGCCGAGGGCGTCCATCCGGCCCGCATGTTGGTGATGTCGAGCGCCGAGGCGAGGCGGAGGCGTCGTGGCGGCCGGGCCACTCCCATGCCTCAAAAGCGCCTTGCTGGGCCTCTGCACCTTCGCGCACGTCCGTTTCGAGCAGGGACGGCGGCAGGCCCTCCCTTTTCTAAAGACCAATCGGCCTGTGCGCATCACCAGATGGTTCACCGGGGCATACCGTGCTTGGCCCTGAGTCCGGGGGACTCAGGGCTGAGGCGGTAGCGTGAAGAAAATCGGCCCAAGCCGATTTTTAGCGTAGCCCGCCGAACACATGCCACGGCGCACAGGTCGTCGAACACCACCAGGCGGCTTGCCCGCCCTTCAAGCAATGTTGCCCCGCAGGGGCCACGATTTGGGGGAGGGGGAGCCGACTTGATCGGGGGAACCCCCGTAGGGGGTGCCCCCGCCGAAGGCCGCAAGCGGCAGCCGGGCACTGGCGAGGGAAGGATGGCAGCCCAAAGGGGCGAGACGCCGTAGGTGGCTCGACGCGCAGCGCAACAGCCTTGCCCGCAGCGTCAGCAAAGGGAGCCGCCCGTGTGAGTTTTCGAGTTAGCGTCGAGCGGCATCGGTGCGGACGTGGCGGCACCGACCAAGGGTAAGTCTTAAAGGATAAAGACAAGGATAAAAGGATAGGGGTGTAAAAACTCGCTGTTTTTTGCTGTCGTATCAACGACATAGCAGACCCCGCCCGCGACCCATTCCACCTGCTGCACGTCGAAAGGAGTCCGAAAATTCGTCGACTTATGCACAGCTTTTGCGGCCAGCAAGAGCTTCCGGCGAGACCTGCGACCCATTCCCCCTGCGATTTCAACGACCCGCGACCCATTCCCCCTGAACTCCTCCGCGACCTGCGACCTATCCCCCTTGTCCGGCTATGGCACCCGCGAGTCAAACCCCTCGTCAATAGTCGTCCCGCGACCTATCCACCCTGCGACCTGCGACCCATTCCCCCCGATGCTCTGTCTCACCCGCGACCTATTCCACCCGTGGGCGAGGCAGGTGAAGTGTGCTCGCCACGACGTTGCCGGCACGTAGCCACCCGGCACCCGATCCGCCGGTTGACGATGGCTGGGTGGCATCTCGTTGGGCGTCACTGCGGCGGCGGTTTGCGGCTTTCTGTTCGGCCGAGAAATCACGGGCAGCTTTGATCGTGTAGGTCACATCCTCGATTTTGTTGCGGCCGCCTCGGTGTTCTTTCTTGTCGATGCTGTGCAGTGCACCCAGCGATTTCAGCTCATCCCATGCTTCATCAAGTGCCGCGACAGCATCTCGGACTCGCCCGTAGCCATTCAGCAGTGCGCTGTCGCGCTTGATCGTGCTGAAGCGCATCTCAAACCCGTCGATCATTGATGCCTGCGTGTACTTGAGGACAAGTTGGCAGAGGAGCCAGCGAGCAAGCTGCGCATCACAATTCATGAGCCGTTGATAGTTGAACTGCCGATAGGTCACCTCATCGATGCTGCGCGTCACCAGCGGATGGAACTGGGCGAGCCAGCGGGCATCTCGATCAGCTTCGTAGTCGCTGCGGCTCACGCCCGCGAGTGCGGTCAGGTAGGTAGCGCGAGCGAAGCCTTCTTCGCCGTCAGTGCCCTTGGCGATGATCTCGATGCTGCTGAGCGAGAGGATGTCCAGTCCTTCGACCAATTCGTCGTATCGCAAGCTGTGCCCCTGCTGCTCCAGCTCTCGCCGGAGACGATGCAACGAAAACCGCACCCCGCTGCGATAGTCCGGTCGGTCAAAGAAGCCCGCCTGCTGCTCGGTGGCCAACTTCCGCAGGGCGTGTTCAATCAGTTCTTCGCGGGCGCTTGGGTAGTAACTGATGCGGCGGCCATCCGCCGCACGAACTCGTGCGGGATAGATCAAGGCAGTGAGCTGTCGCTGCCTGTAGTGAAACGGAACCTCAAGAACTTCGAGGAATCCTTCGGGTGTTCGCATGCTGTTCATGCGTGAGCGGGAGATTGTGTAGCGCGGTATGCAGTCCCACAAGTCGCAAGCGTTCGACAACGCGCTGCGCTGCTGATCCGTGTTCGCCAGAAAGGTCTGGAAGAGGCACAACTGCCGGGCCTCGAAGGCCCCATCGGGCAGTGGGGCGACAGCGCGACGGCGCGTCGCCTTGGCTCGCTTCCGGCCTTGGCCCGAGGGTGGCGCTGTCGTGCTCTCGGGCAATGAGAGACTGGCTTGATGCTCTGCGCCTGGATCGCCCGATTTGCGATCCGTGTCCGGCGCGATCACGAGCGAGCAGATGTTGAGCGAAGGTCGGCCTTTTGCATCAGCCAGGCGGAGACCTCCGCTTCGATCCAACCCACGGCGCGCACCCCGAGACGGACAGGACGCGGGAAGCTACCCTCTCGGATGAGAAAGTAGATGCCTGATTTCGTTAAGCCGGTTCTCTTCTCGACCAGTGACCGACGAAGGATGACGACATCCTGTTGTTCTTTGTTGTTTTCCACTGTGAACCTCACCGCACCTCGATGAACGATGCGATCACAGTAAAAGCGGGCCAGAAAAGCAGAGAGAACGAGTTTCGACCGCTTCGCCAGCGGCGGATCACACGGTTGTCAGGGAATGCTATTCATTAAGGTAGGGAACCGTTTCTCCCAATACGCGACGAGTTCCTGCTGCTTGCGCGCCTCGCGCGCTTCGACGCCAGCCAAGGCGGTGAAGAAATCAGCGGGCAGGTCATCCGGTGTGTCCAACCAAATCCCACCGGCAAGCAACTCATTGGCGGCTTCCCATGCGTTCACCATCTCCACTATGGGATGAAGGCGCATTTGCACTCGTTGCAGCGATCTCACCAGGGCGCGGGTCCGCTCCTCATCTGGCAAGCAAGCAACTTGCTCAATGGCCCGCTGCATGAGCGCGGCCGTCCACCGCGCCAAGATGTCGCGCATCTTGTGGAACTTCATTGGCCGCCCGTCCTGCGGCAAGCCTCGCATCTGCGGCCTCGCTGGCAACTCAGCGGGGCTTTGATCTTCGTCCGAGTTCAAGGGTGGCAAAGGCGGGGCTTGGATGAGGAAAGGATCGGTGACAGCGAGTTGTCGGATCGCTTCCTTCTTACCGTACTTGCCGTACCACGTGCGCCATTCCCTCTTCTCGTGAACGTCGCGGCCCCGGTGTGCGACATAGGCCCGCCACTGGGCACCCAAGTTGTCGCCGTCCAGGCGTGTCGTACGCGCAGTGCGCGATGACAAAAGCTGTAGCTCAAGCTCGCTTTGGGTCACGCCTTCCATGCTGCCCTCGATGTAGCGGAGAAGCTCAGCTACCAGCGGGCCAGGAATGCTTCGATGGTGGTTCTGCCGCGCCTCGGCACGGTAGGCGGCCTGATAGCGAATGGCCTCAAAGACAAGTGCTTCGTCAATTGGCGGCATCGCTGGTACTCCCTGCGTGAGCCAAGGCGGCAAGATGGTCGGCCCATGCCTGCATGATCTCGCGCCGCTCGTTTAACAACAGGGCCTTGTTGTACGTAGCCCGCACCCGGTTGCTTTCAACATGCGCCAGTTGGCGTTCGATGGCGTCCGGTCGGAAGCCCTGCTCGTTGGCCCATGTTGAAAAGGTGGTGCGCCAGCAGTGCGGTGTCGTGCGCTCGCCGAGGTTCATGTCCCGCATCGCGTAGGTCAGCCGGTTCGGTGTCGTGAAGCCTTCGCCGCTACGATGTGGAAACAGGTAGCGCCCAGCCCCAGTGATGGGGCGTAGCTCTTCAAGCAGCTTTAGGACTGGCTCGGAGAGCGGCGAAACGTGGTCGCGCCGCGCTTTCATCTTGGCTGCCGGCCGCCGCCATAGCTTCCCCTCGGCGTCGAACTCGCTCCACTCCGCATCGGCAGCCTCGCCGGGGCGGCAAGCGGTGAATGCAATGAGGCGAAGACAAAGGGCTGTCTCGGGATAGCCTCTGTAGGCACGCAGCGCGCGATAGAAGGCGCGAATCTGGTCGGCCGTCAGCACGGCCTTGCTTTGGCTCGACGGAATTTTCAGCAGGCCACGCAGACCGGGGATGGGATTGGAGTCAACGAGTCCCCTCACGACTGCGTGCTGGAAAATCGCCGACAGGTCTCCTTTGACGTGGATGCCCGCCCAAGCACCGTATGCCTTGCATGCCTCCAAGATTGGCCGGATTTCTTTGGCGCTAATCTCGGTGATGGGTAGCTCATCGAGCTTGGGGGCGAGGTACTTCCGAATGCGGGACTCCTTCGCCCGGTAGGAGCCCAGCGTATAGCTCGCCTTCACCTCGGCCAGATATGCGGCGGAGACCTTGGCAAACGAGATTTCCTGGGCCAGCGCCTCGGCGTGCTTGCGGGCTGCTGCGGCGTCGATGTTCCGTTGCCGCTCGTCCTTGCGATGCTGAGAAGGATTGATGCCTTGTTTCGCTAGATCACGAGCTGCGTCGCGAGCAGTGCGCGCGTCGGCTAGGCCAACCTCTGGATAAGAGCCGATAGCGAACAGGTTCTCCTTCCCGTTGAGCCGGAACTTCCAGCGCCACAGCTTGCTGCCTGAGGGCTGAATCAACAGAAAAAGACCGCCGCCGTCGCTGAGCTTGTAGGGCTTCGCGTCGGGCTTGGCGGTCCTGATCTTGGCGTCGCTGAGAAGGTCTTTGGGCATCCTGGGTCTCCGTCGAGAGAGTGGCGTACCCCCACTCATTTCGGCTCATACCCCAAAGACTACCCCAATTTTTACTGGAATGCCATGAACACTACTGAACCTCGCTGAACATTGATTCCGCAAAAAACAAAAGCAAAATCAACATGTTGGCGCGTTATTGTGGTTCATTGAGGTTCAGCAAGGTTCAGTAAACGGAGTTAGACGTTGAACAGGAAGTTGAGCACATCGCCGTCTTTGACGACGTAGTCCTTGCCCTCCGCGCGCATCTTGCCGGCTTCCTTGGCGCCCTGTTCCCCTTTGCAGGCGATGAAGTCGTCGAAGGCGATCGTCTGCGCGCGGATGAAACCGCGCTCGAAGTCGGTATGGATGACGCCGGCAGCCTGCGGCGCAGTATCGCCCTTGTGGATAGTCCAGGCGCGCACCTCCTTGACACCGGCGGTGAAGTAGGTTTGCAGGCCCAGAAGGTCGTAGGCGGCGCGGATCAGACGGTTGAGGCCTGGCTCGTCCCAGCCCAGTTCCTTCAGATATTCCAGGCGGTCTTCCGGCGACAGTTCCTGCAGCTCGGCCTCGAGTGCCGCACACACCGGCACCACCGGCGCGCCTTCCTTTTCAGCATGGGCGCGCAGCGCATCCAGCATGGGATTGTCGTGGAAGCCCTCTTCACTGACGTTGGCGACATACAGCGCCGGCTTGGCGGTCATCAGACACAAAGGCTTGATCGCTGCCAGACCCTCGGCGTCGAGCCCCGCAGCGCGCGCCGGGCGGCCTTCGTTCAGGGTGGCAACCACTGGCTTGAGGGCAGCGACCATTTTCTGCGCCTCCTTGTCGCCGGCGCGCGCCGGCTTTTCAAAGCGCGCCAGCGCTTTTTCGGCGCTGGCGAGGTCAGCGAGCGCCAACTCGGTGGCAATGGTCTCGACGTCGGAGACGGGATCGACCTTGCCGGCGACGTGGATCACGTTGTCGTTGTGAAAACAGCGCACCACGTGACAGATCGCGTCGGTCTCGCGGATGTTGGCGAGAAACTGGTTGCCCAGCCCCTCACCCTTCGATGCGCCGGCCACGAGGCCCGCGATGTCGACGAATTCGACGATCGCCGGCACCACTTTCTGCGGCTGGATGATCTGCGCGAGCTGCGCGAGCCGCGGATCGGGTACTTCGACGACGCCGGTGTTCGGTTCGATGGTGCAGAAGGGATAGTTTTCCGCGGCGATGCCCGCCTGGGTCAGCGCATTGAAAAGGGTGGACTTGCCGACGTTGGGCAGGCCAACGATGCCGCATTTGAGGCTCATGGGATTTCCTGGGGCTAGGGACGGGGGATTGAGGGTTTCGTGTTGGCACGCTGGATCGCGGCGTTCCATTCGCCCTTTTCGATCATCGGCAGGAGGCCGAGTGCGCGCTCGATGGCGGCGTCGATCTCGATCTGCTCCTCGCGGCGGGGCGGCTTCAGCACGAAGTTCACCACCTCGTTACGGTCACCGGGATGACCGATGCCGATACGCAGGCGCCAGTAGTCCTGGGTACCGAGGTGGGAACTGATGTCCTTCAGACCGTTGTGACCGCCCATGCCGCCGCCGAATTTCAGGCGCAGCTGCCCCGGCGGGATGTCGAGCTCGTCGTGCACCACCAGGATTTCCGCGGGCGCGATGCGATGGAAACGCGCGAGCGCGCCTACCGCCTGGCCGGAACGGTTCATGAAGGTCTGCGGCAGCAGGATCCAGCGTGGCCCGTCGCGGCCGAGCAGGCCGTGAAAGCGCGATTCGTGCGCGAGTGCAAACCCGCGCACCTGCGCGAGACGTGCGCAAAACCAAAACCCGGCATTGTGCCGGGTTTCTTCGTACTCGCGCCCGGGATTGCCGAGACCGACGATGAGGCGCGGTGCCGTCATGCCGCTTGCGCTGCGCGGCCCACGAGGGACCGCGCTCCGGCATTACGCCGCGGGTGCCGCGGGAGCTTCTTCGGCGCCGCCGCCCTTGGGCGCGCTGATCGCCGCCACGGCAGGGTTCTCCGCCTTGAGGTGGGCGACCAGTTCGACGCCGGCCGGCAGCTTGAGATCGTTGGCGTGGATCGAATGGCCCACTTCGAGCTTGCCCATGTCGACTGCGATGAACTCGGGCAGGCTGCCGGGGAAGCACTGCACGTCGAGTTCGTTGACGATGTGGTGCGGCTTGCCACCGCCGAGTTTCACACCCGGCGCGGTCTCGGCGTTGAGGAAGTGCAGCGGCACCTTGACGTGGATCTTGTGGTCCTTGTCGACGCGCTGGAAGTCGACGTGCAGCACCTGCTGCTTGTAGGGATGCCACTGGGTGTCGCGCAGCAGGACCGATTCCTTGCTGCCGTCGACGGTGAGCGTCAGCACGGATGCGTGGAAGGCTTCCTTGCGCAGGGCGTGGTAGAGGGCGTTGTGATCCAGCTCGATCTGCATCGGCGCGGCGGCTCCGCCATAGACGATACCGGGGACCTTGCCGGCGTGGCGCAGGCGGCGGCTCGCACTCGACCCTTGCGCATCACGCTTGAAAGCAATGACTTCGATTTCCATGAGATTTCTCCTGAGTTGACAAAAAAGCCCCCGCGACCAGGGGCATTCGGGCAGCCCTACTCGATGAAGAGCGAGCTGACGGAATCCTCGTTACTGATGCGGCGGATCGTCTCCGCCAGCAGTTCAGCCACCGACAATTGCCGGATTTTCTTGCATGCGCGCGCGTCGTCGCGCAGCGGGATGGTGTCGGTCACCACCAGTTCGTCGAGCGCGGAATGCGTCACGCGCTCGGCGGCCGTGCCCGACAGCACCGCATGGGTGCAGTAGGCCATCACCTTCTCGGCTCCGTGCTCCTTCAGCGCGTTGGCCGCCTCGCACAGGGTATTCGCGGTATCGACGATGTCGTCCATGATGATGCATGTGCGGCCCCTGACGTCGCCGATGATGTGCATCACTTTCGCCACGTTGGGCTTGGGGCGGCGCTTGTCGATGATCGCCAGATCGCACTCCAGGCGCTTGGCGATCGCCCGCGCGCGCACCACGCCGCCGACGTCGGGCGAAACCACCACCAGGTTCGGATGATTGCGCTTCCAGATGTCGCCCAGGAGGATCGGGCTGGAATAGATGTTGTCGACCGGGATGTCGAAGAAGCCCTGGATCTGGTCCGAGTGCAGGTCCATCGTCAGCAGGCGGTCGATGCCGGCACCCTGCAGCATGTTGGCCACCACCCTGGCCGTGATCGCCACCCGCGCCGAGCGGGTGCGGCGATCCTGGCGCGCGTAGCCGTAGTAGGGGATAGCCGCGGTGATGCGCGCGGCCGAGGCACGCTTCAGCGCATCGACCATCACCATCACCTCCATCAGCGTGTCGTTGGTGGGCTGACAGGTCGACTGCAGCACGAACACGTCCTTGCCGCGCACGTTCTCCATGATTTCGACCATCACCTCGCCGTCGGAAAAACGCGATACGGTGGCGCGCCCGAGATGGATGTTGAGATGGCGCACCACGTCGCTGGCCAGACGGGGGTTGGCATTCCCCGTGAACACCATCAGGTTGTCAATGGACACGCGAGTCTCCGGCGACGCGGCGCTGGCGCCGACACACAAGAAAAACAGCCGCCACCGGCGGCTGTTCGCTCAATAACTGGCTGGGGAGGTAGGGATCGAACCTACGAATGTCGGAATCAAAATCCGATGCCTTACCACTTGGCGACTCCCCAACGGGCACTGTTCAGGCGCAGCAGTCGTACAGCGGATGCCGGTCGAGCCCCTGCGCCACAAAACCCTGCATCGTTGCAGGCAGGCGGGCGAGCACCTCGCGGGCCGCCGCTTCCGTCCCGAACGTTGCGAACACGCAGGCACCGGAACCGGTCATGCGCGCCTCGCCGAACTGCGCCAGCCACTCGAGATGACGCGCGACGTCCGGGTAGCGCTGCACGACCACCGGCTGCAGGTCGTTCCGACCCATGCCTGCGGAAAAGGGCGCTATTTTGAGGCGTGGCGTGTCGCGTGTCAATTCCTGCGCGGCGAAAACCTCTGCGGTCGGCACCGCCACCGGCGGCGTCAGCACCACGTACCAGGCCGGCGGCGCGCTCACCGGATGCAGAATCTCGCCGATCCCTTCGGCAAACGCCGTCTGCCCGAACACGAACACCGGCACGTCGGCGCCGAGTTGCAGCGCAAGCGCCTGCAGCTCGGCACGGGACAGATCGACCCGCCACAGGCGGTTGAGCGCCAGCAGCACGGTGGCGGCATCCGAGCTGCCACCGCCGAGGCCGCCGCCCATCGGCAGCACCTTGTCCACACGGATGCCCACCCCCGCACCGGCCGGTGCGTAGGGTTGCAGGAGACGCGCGGCACGCACGGTGAGATCACGATCTTCCGGCACGCCGCGCAGATCCGTCTCGCGTACCACCCGGCCGTCGTCACGCAGGGCGAGATGCACGGTATCGGCACGATCGATGAAGCGGAACACGCTTTGCAGCAGGTGATAGCCGTCGGCGCGACGGCCCGTCACGTGAAGAAAGAGGTTGAGTTTGGCGGGAGCGGGAAAGGTCTGGCTCATTCGCCTTCCCAGCTGTCCGCCACGAGGCGGATCTCGATTGCTTCGCGGGTGACCCTGAGCTTGCGCGGATAGCCAGCGGAGTGCTCGGCATACTGCTGGTATTCGATGATCCAGCCGTCCTGCCTGAGTTCGGTGAGACGCCCGGAGCCGTCACGGGTGGCTTCGAACCCGCGCGCCGGATCGGGACGCGCCTGCACCCACCACGCGAGTCCGGTCACCGGCAGGGGGTAGCCCAACGCCTCGCGCGTCAGCGTATCGACGTCCGACGCACGCCGGAGCGGCTGTTTCGGCAGTTCCAGCACAGCGCCGTCCGCATCGAGCGCGATGCGGACCACCGCCTGTCCGAGCGGGGAAGTCAGCAGAAGTTCGTCATTGGCGCCCCGATGCTGCCAGCGCAGCGTCCCGGAAGCCCGCTCCTCGCCGCTTTCCACGCTGAAGCGGCCCTGCAGCGTCCAGCTTTCCGCCGACGGCGGCACGCTACCCGGTGACCGGGATGGCGCGCTCGCGCAGCCTGCCAGCGCGAGCGCGCACGCGGCGAGAAACTCGCGCCGTCGCATCAGGGCTTGAGCCGGCGCAGGGTTTCCAGCAAGACTTCGTTCTGCGGGTGACTTTGCAGGCTCGTCTGCCACAGCGTGCCGGCTTCGTCCTGGCGTCCGCGCGCCCACAGCACCTCGCCGAGATGCGCGGCAATTTCCGGATCGGGACGCGCCTGGTAGGCGCGCTCCAGAAATTCCTGGGCACGCGCAAGGTTGCCGGCGCGGTATTGCGCCCAGCCGACACTGTCGAGGATGAAAGCATCGTCCGGAGCGAGTTTCAGCGCGCGTTCGAGCAGTTCGATCGCCTCGGCAAGGCGCGTGGTGCGGTCCGCCAGGGTGTAACCGAGCGCGTTGTAGGCGTGCGCGTCGTCCGGGCGCAGCGCGATCACGCGGCGCAGGTCAGCCTCCAGTACGTCGAGCCGGTCAAGCTTTTCCGCGGCCATCGCACGGTCGTACAGCAGTTCGGGCGAGTCGGGATAACGCTTCAGCCCTTCGGACAACACGTCGAACGCCGCCTGCCGCTCCTTGCCGTCGCGCAACAATTCTGCCTGCACCTGGACCAGACGCACGTTCTGCGCGTCGTTGGCGCCCTGCGTGGCCGCGAGCAGCGCCCGCGCCTCGTCGCGCCGTCCCGCCGCGGCCAGCAGGGCCGCCTGGCGTGCGCGTGCCGGCACCAGGTAGTTGCCCGCCTCCACCTCGGCGTAATGCGTCGCGGCGGCGTCGCTCTGTTTCAACTGCTCGGCCGCCTGGCCGAGATAGTAGTGGAGGGTGTCGCGATCGCGCGGATCCGCGTCCAGCGCGCGGTTGAGCCAGTCGCGGGCGGCGACCGGCTCGCCCATCTGCAGCGCGAGCAGCCCTGCGGCGAAGCTGACTTCGGCGTTGCGCGGCAATTCGCCGGCGAGCCGTTCGAACTGTGCGCGCCCTTCGGCAAACTGGTTGGCGTTGACCAGTGCACGCGCATAGGCGAGCCGCACATCGCGCGCCTCCGGATGTGCGGCAAGGAAATCACGCATGAACGCCAGCGTATCTGCCGGGGACGTCTTGGCAAGAATCTGTGCACGGAGCAGCGCGCCCGGCTCCCAGCCCGGGCGCAGCCGGTTCGCACGTTCGAGCGCTGCCAGCGCCGCCGGCGTGTCCCCGGCACCCGCCACCGCCTGCGCCACGGCGTAGCGCGCCTCGGCGACCTGCGGATGCGCGGCCGCCAGCCGTTCGACCAGCGCCCGCGCCGCCGAAACATCGCGCACCTTGCCCAGCAGCGCGCTCAGATGCATGAAGCCCGCCGCCGGGTCCTTGGCAAGAACCTCGCGCAGCACCGGTTCGGCTTCGTCGAGCCGACCTTCGTTGAGCAACATCGCCGCCAGCGCCTGACGCGCGCGCTCCGATGCCGGATCGGCCGCGGACCACAGGCGCGTCGCTTCGAGCGCCGCCGCGCGGTCGCGCGCAAACACCGCCACCTCGGCCGCCCGCCGCGCGATACGCGGGTCGCGGGTTGCCTGCGCGAGGTCGAGATAGGCCGCGCTGGCGATTCCGGCAGCTCCGCGCTGGCCGGCCACTTCGGCAACCAGAAACTTGAACAGGATGTCGGGCGTGAGCGGCTGCGCCGGCAGGCTCGGCGCCGGCTCGGCAAGTTTCTCCACATCGGCATCGGCGGATTGCGGCGCATCGGCATCGGCGGATTGCGGCACCTGCGCGTGCGGCGCCGGGTTTTCCGCCGCGGCCGGCTGCGGCGGGTGCACCGTCTGCTGGGCGCACGCCGACGTCAACGCCAGTGCAACGCATAAAGGAAGGTATTTGAGATTCGCCATGTGCCTTGAAGTACCCGGGTATGGGCCAACGATTCTAAGCCTTCGATGCGCAAGCGCAAGCAAGGTTCATTTCGGCGAACGGCGGAGCATTTTGACCGCCTTCGTTCCCTGCCTGCTGTCGGCCCGCGCTACAATCTCCCCATGCCCGAACTGCCCGAAGTCGAGACGACGCGCCTCGGCCTGCTTCCGCGCCTGCCTGGCCGCGTGCTCATGGAGGTATCAGTGCGGGATTCGCGCCTGCGCTGGCCGGTGCCGGACGATCTGGCCGCACGGCTGACAGGGCGCACGCTGGCGGGAATCGCGCGGCGAGGCAAATACCTGCTGTTCGATTTCGGCGGTGTCACGCAGATCGTCCATCTGGGCATGTCGGGAAGCCTGCGCCTGGCAGCCCCCGACGAACCGCCAGCGGTGCACGATCATGTGGACTGGCGTTTCGACGACGGCACCTGCCTGCGCCTGCGCGATCCACGCCGTTTCGGTGCGGTGCTGCTCGCCGGAAATCCCGCGCAGCATCCGCTGCTGGCCCATCTCGGACCGGAGCCGCTGGGCCCGGATTTCGCTGCAGCCTGGCTCCACGCCCGCTGCCGCGGGCGCAACATGGCGATCAAGCCTCTCATCATGGATGCTTCGGTGGTGGTAGGGGTCGGCAACATCTACGCCTCCGAAGCGCTGTTCCACGCCGGCATTCGTCCGGCCACGGCCGCGCGCCGCCTCAGCGGGCCCGCTTGCGCACGGCTGGCTGCGGCGATCCGCAAGGTGCTGACTGCGGCAATCGCCGCCGGGGGGAGCTCGCTGCGCGACTACGTCGCCAGCAGCGGCGAGCCGGGCCATTTCCAGCTGCACACCCGCGTATACGGCCGCGCAAATCTGCCCTGCCGAACGTGCGGGACCCCCATCCGGCGTATCGTGCAGGGGCAGCGCGCGAGCTTCTATTGCCCGGCTTGCCAGCACTGACCGCCGACACTCAAGTTTGCGGGTAACATGCCGTAATTAGACGATGGTCCGACTTGTGAATGCCTCATGACGCTCACCACGCTGATTGACGAATTCGAGCAGTACAGCGCCTGGCGCGAGGCGGTGTACGTGCGCGTCGAATCCCTGCGCGACTGGCTGACGACCCAGGAACTGGGCGATGCCGAGTCCGACCGCCGTCTGGAACAGGCGCTCGCGCGTCTGCAGGACGACACGCTCAACGTGGCCTTCGTCGCGGAGTTCTCGCGCGGCAAGTCGGAGCTCATCAACGCCATCTTTTTTGCCGACTACCGTCAGCGCATGTTGCCATCCTCGGCCGGCCGCACGACCATGTGCCCCACCGAGCTGTATTTCGATCCCCTGCGACAGCCTTCGCTGCGCCTGCTGCCGATCGCCACCCGCACCCGCGAAGGCAGCATCGCCGACTTCAAGCGCGATCCGGACGCATGGGAGGAGTTTCCGCTCAACCTCGATTCGGCGGACGCAATGAGCGCGACGCTGATGCGGCTCACCGAGCTCATCGAAGTGGACGCGGCGACCGCCGACGCCTACGGACTGTTCGACCCGGAAGACGCGGACACCGCGCGCAGCCTCGCGCGCGACGGCAAGATCGGCATTCCGCGCTGGCGTCACGCGTTGATCAATTTCCCCCATCCGCTGCTGAAGCAGGGCCTGGTCATCCTCGACACGCCTGGCCTGAACGCGATCGGCACCGAACCCGAACTCACGCTCAGCATGCTGCCCGGCGCGCACGCGGTGCTGTTCCTGCTGGGCGCCGACACCGGCGTCACCAAATCCGACATCGAAATCTGGCGCCAGCACATCGCGCCCCTGCAGGGCGCAAGCCGCGGCCGTCTGGTGGTGCTGAACAAGATCGACGGTCTGTGGGACGAATTGAAGACTGCGGACGCCATTGAGGCAGAGATCACTCGCCAGGCAGCAACCAGCGCAGCGCAGCTCGACCTGCCCCCAAGCCAGGTGTATCCGGTATCGGCGCAAAAGGCGCTGGTCGCCAAGGTGCGGGGCGACGCCGCGCTGCTGGCGAAAAGCCGTCTGCCGGAACTGGAAGCGGCACTTTCGCAGGAGCTGATTCCCCACAAGCAGACGCTGGTCGCCGAATCGACCCTGACCGTGGTGGAAGACGTGGTGTTGAGCACCACCGAGCTGCTGGAAACGCGCCTCGCCACCCTGCTGGACCAGATCGACGAGCTGGCCGGGCTGCGCGGCAAGAACCGCGACGTCATCCAGCACATGATGATCAAGGCCAACGAGGACAAGCAGCAATTCAACCGCGGGCTCGAACAGTTCAACGCCCTGCGCAACGTGTTCGCCACGCAGGTCGAGGCGCTGCGCCAGCAGATCGGCATGCAGCGGCTGCGCCACGAGGTGCGACGCACCCGGCTGGCGATGGAGAAGAGCCATTTCACCGCTGGCCTGCGCGACTCGATGAGCGAGTTTTTCCGCCGCGTCGAGGGCACGCTGGCCGCGGCGTCGAGGACCATCGACGAAATCCGCGCGATGATGAGCGCGATGTACCGCAAGTTCAGCGAGGAGTTCGGGCTGGCCGCGGTGAACATCCCCGATTTCAGCCTCGGAAAATATCGCAGGAAGATGGATCAGCTTCAGCACGGATTCGACGAGCGCTTCAACACCCTGCGCAGGATGCTGACCCTGGGCCAGCATCAGATCACCACGCGCTTTTTCGAGACGGTGGCGAGCGAGGTGGTGCAGGTGTTCGAGCTGGCCAACAGCGAGACGGAGGCGTGGCTGAAGGCTCTGATCGCACCCATGGAAACCCAGGTGCGCGAGCACAAGGCGCAGCTGGTGCGGCGGCTCGACAGCGTCAGCCGCATCCATGCCGCCACCGAGACGCTTGACGAGCGCATTGCCGAACTGGAAGCGACCAGCGGCACCGCCTCGGATCAGCTCGACAATCTGGCGCGCATCAACAACCGCATCGTCAACGCCCTGTCGGGCGACTGGACCGGGCTGCAGCTGGCAAAGACCGCCTGAGGACGCTTACTTCTCCGCCGTCAGGCGCATGAACTTCGCCTGCAGTTCGTCGCGGCTTTCCACGTAGTCGGGGTTGAGCGGAATGCAGTCGACCGGGCACACCTCGACACATTGCGGCGTGTCGAAATGGCCGACGCATTCGGTGCAGCGGTTGGGGTCGATGACATAGATCTCGTCACCCTGGGAAATGGCGTCGTTGGGACACTCGGGCATACAGACGTCGCAATTGATGCACTCGTCGGTGATCATCATGGCCATGGCGCTCTCCAGGTTATATCAGCTTGTGCTTATTTTCTCACGCAAACGCCGCGCCACCAATGGGTGCACGAAGGGTGTGACGTCGCCACCCAGCTGGGCGATCTCGCGGATCATGCTGGCGGAGATGAACATATACTGGTCTGACGGCGTAAGAAACAGCGTCTCGATGTCGGGCTTGAGATTGCGGTTCATTCCGGCAAGCTGGAATTCGTACTCGAAATCGGACGCGGCGCGCAGGCCGCGCAGCACGGCGATGGCACCCTGTGCTGCGACGAAGTCGATCAGCAGGCCGGAAAAGCCTTCGACGCGCACGTGCGGCATATCGGCCAGCACCGCGCGCGTCATGTCCACGCGTTCGTCCATGCGGAAGAACGGCCGCTTGTTGCGCGATTCGGCGACCGCGACGATGACCCGGTCGAACAGGCGGCCGGCGCGCTGGATGAGATCCTCATGGCCGCGCGTGATGGGATCGAAGGTGCCGGGATAGACGGCTGTGAGCATCGCTACTCCTCGACGAGCAGGGCAAAGTGCGAACGCCCCGCGCGCCCGCTGCGATGGATGATAAACCCCGGCGGCGCTTCGATGGGAGCCGCCTGCTCGACATAAACCAGCCCGCCGGGTCCGAGATGGCGGACCAGATCGGCAAGCGCGGGAGCCGCCAGTCCGCTGCCGAATGGCGGATCGACGCATATCAGGTCGAAGGTTTCACGACTGCCGGCCAGCCAGGCGAGCGCGTCGGCGAACACCACCTCGACCGCGCCGGCGCCGAGTGCCGCACGGTTCTTTTCCAGCGCCTGGTGTGCCGCGCGGTCGCGCTCGATCATCACCACCCGCGCCGCGCCGCGCGACGCGGCCTCGAACCCCAGCGCACCGCTGCCGGCGAAGAGGTCGAGACAGGTCCAGCCCGGCAGATCCTGTCCCAGCCAGTTGAACAGTGTCTCACGCACACGATCCGGAGTCGGCCGCAACCCGCCGCTGCCGGGAAAATCGAGCAACCGGCGGCGGTACTGCCCGCCGATGATGCGCACCCGGTTGGCTGTGCCATGCGCGCGGCCCGGTGCGGCCTGCTTAGCGCGCACCTTCGCCCCCGACGACGACCGTGATCATGTGCTCGGGGTCGATACGGCGAGCGAAGGCGGTCTTCACCGCGGCGACATCGACCGCGTTGACGCGATCCACCCAGGTATCGAGATAATCCAGCGGCAGCCCGTAGAAGCCGATCATCGACAGGTATTCGAGGATTTTCCTGTTGCTGTCGATGCGCAGCGGGAAACCGCCGGTGAGATTGGCGCGGGCCTGCGCCAGTTCATCCGCGGACGGCCCCTCGGCAACGAAGCGACGCAGGGTGTCACGCGCCACCGCCAGCGCGTCGGCGGTCTGCGCACCCTGGGTCTGCAGCCCGATCTGGAACGGACCGGCCATCGCCATGGGCAGGAAATAGCTGTACGCGCTGTAAGCGTAGCCCCGCTTGTCGCGCACTTCCTTCAGCAGCCGCGAATCGAAGCCGCCGCCACCGAGCACGTAGTTGCCGACGAAAAGCGCGAAGAAGTCGGGATCGTCGCGCGTCGTGCCGAGCGCACCGATGCGCACATGGCTTTGCGCGGAAGGGTGGGCGATGCGCGTCTCGCCCGCGGCGGGCGCCACCGGCGCGGCCAGCGGCGCAAGCACGGGGCCACGCGGCAACCCGGCCGCCAGTCGCGCTGCGATGGCTTCGGCTTCGGCGCGATCGACATCGCCGATCAACGCAATCACCGCATTTGCGGCAGTGTAATGCCCACGGTAAAACGCCTGCAGATCGCCGCGGGTGAGCCGCGCGATGGCATCAGGCGCGCCCGCCTCGTCGCGCGCATAGGGATGCGCGCCGTACAGGGCGCGATAGAAGGCCTTGTCGACTACCGTACCGGGGTCGGCCTCGGCCTCGCGGATGGCGGCAATGAGACGCAGCTTCTCGCGTTTCACCACACCGGCGGGAAACTCCGGGCGCTGCAGCACACGCATCAGGAGATCGAGCGCCTGGGTTTTCTCGCGCGTCGACGACAGCGTGCGCAGACTCACCGCCGCACGGTCGCGGTCGAAACTGCCCGAGAGCACCGCACCGACGTCGGCGAGGCGATGCGCGATAGCGGTCTCCGACAATCCGCCCGCGCCCTGGTCGAGCACGCCATGCGCCAACTGCGCGAGGCCGGATTGTGCGGCGGGATCACGCGCGCTGCCGGCGGGAAAGCTCACCGCGACATCGAGCATCGGCAGCTCGCGGCTTTCGACAAAATACACGCGCGCGCCTTCAGAGGTGCGCCAATGCTGGATCGTGACGGCAGCGTGAACGGCCAGCGGCAGCATGCACAGCAGCGCCGCGAGGAAACGCTTAATTGACATGGCGCACTCCCGGCACGGCGGCGCGGCGCGGTTGCGCGTCCAGCGGCTGCGGATCGAGCTCGGCCAGGCTCAGACGGTCGTCGCGCAACCATTCGCGCGCGGCCGCGCGCACCTGCTCCGCGGTGACGGCACGCAGCTTGTCGACACGGCCGGCGAGCGCCTCCGGCGGCTGGCCGGCGGTGACGTAGTCGCCCAGTTGCATCGCCTGATAGAACAGCGAATCGCGCTGATACACCTCCCCCGCGATGACCTGCGCCTTCACCCGCGCGAGTTCGTCCGCACCGATGCCCTCGCGCTGGATGCGCGCGATCTCCTCGCGGATGGCCTTTTCCAGCACCGCCACCGACTGCCCCTGTGCCGGCGTGGCGTCGATCATGAACATTCCCGGCCCGCGCGCCACGGCGTCGTACCCGGCACTGGCGTTGACCGCGATCTGTCGCGTCTTCACCAGCGTCTTCTGCAGGCGCGCCGAATCGTTGCCGGAGAGCACGCCAGCGAGGATCTGCAGCGCATAGGGCACGGTGTCGCGTTGCCAGTCCCTGAGCGTGGGGGCATGCCAGGCCATGAGCAGGTATGGCAGCTTCGCCGGTGCCTTCACCACCATGCGCTTTTCGCCGACCTGCTCGGGTTCGGCCTGCGGTTTGCGCTCCGGCAACGGACGCGCGGGCAATGCCCCGAAATGCCGCTTGGCCAGTTCGACGACATCCTCGGCCCTGACGTCGCCGGCCACCACCAGCGTCGCGTTGTTCGGCGCGTACCAGCGCGCATACCAGTCGCGCGCATCCTGCGCGCTCATGTTGGCGAGGTCGTCCATCCAGCCGATGATGGGCCGACGGTAAGGGTGCGTCTGGTACGCGGTCGCCATGAGGCGTTCGTACACCACCGATTGCGCCTGATCGTCGGTGCGCAGGCGGCGCTCTTCCATCACCACCTGCAGTTCCTTGGCGAAGAGTTCGTCGCCGATGACGAGATTGGCCATGCGGTCGGCTTCCAGTTCCAGCGCCAGCGGCAGGCGGTCCTTCTGCATCTGCTGGAAATACGCGGTATGGTCGCGGCTGGTGAAGGCGTTCTCGCGACCGCCCGCCGCCGCGATGCGGCGGGAGAATTCGCCCGCCGGCACGTTTTTCGTGCCCTTGAACATCATGTGCTCGAGTACGTGCGCAACACCCGTGGTACCGTTGAACTCGTCCATCGCGCCGGCGCGGTACCACACCTGCGACACCATCACCGGCGCGCGGCGATCCTCCTTGACGATGACGCGCAGACCGTTGTCCAGCGTGACGTCGGCAAGTGTCGCGTGCACGCTGCCGGAAGCCAGTACCGATCCGATCACGCAAACGGCCGCAGCGACGTGTCGCCCCAGTTCACGAAACGGCAAGACGCCAGGGCCGTTTCCCTCTCCCCGGCGCATTCCCGCAAACGGGCAAGGAAGAAAACGAATCGCCGCACGGCGATTCACACGATGGCTGGACATGGTCGCACCTCAAATGGAAAGAGCCTGAATGATAAGATATGAGCCTGCATCTCCTGCCACGCTGACCGTTCCGATCCGTGTTTAGTTTCTTCAAGTCCAAACCCAAGCCGGCCCCCGAAACCCCTGTCGCCGACGCGGACACGTCCACGCCGATCGCGGAGGACGTTGCTGCCGCCGGGCCGGAGCCGGTGACCGCGGAAATCCCCGCGCCCGTCGAAGCAGCTCCCCCGGCACCGCGCCCGGGCTGGGCACAACGGCTCAAGGCCGGGCTCGCCAAGACGCGCGACCGCCTCGGCGGCCAGCTCGCCGGTCTGTTCGGCGTCGGTCGCAAGATCGATGCCGAACTGTACGAGGAACTGGAGACCATCCTCATCACCGCCGACGTCGGCGTCGACGCCACCGAACACCTGCTCGACATCCTGCAGAAAAGGGTGCGCCGCGAGGGTCTCACCGACGCGTCGCAACTGCAGGACGCGCTCAAGGACGCGCTGGTCGAATTGCTCCTGCCACTGCAGGCGCCGCTCGACGTCACGCCGCACAAGCCTTTCATTCTCATGCTGGCGGGTGTCAACGGCGCCGGCAAGACCACCACCATCGGCAAGCTCGCCAAGCTCTACCAGTCGCAGGGGCTGTCAGTGCTGCTGGCCGCGGGCGACACCTTCCGCGCCGCCGCACGCGAACAGCTGCAAGTATGGGGCGAACGCAACAACGTGACGGTAGTGAGCCAGGAAAAAGGCGATTCGGCGGCGGTGATCTTCGACGCGATCCAGGCGGCGCGCGCACGTGGCATCGACGTCGTGCTCGCCGACACCGCCGGCCGCCTGCCCACCCAGCTGCACCTGATGGAAGAAATCAGGAAAGTGAAACGTGTCATCGAAAAAGCCATCCCCGGCGCGCCGCACGAGGTATTGCTGGTGCTCGACGCCAACACCGGACAGAACGCGGTCACCCAGGTCAAGGCTTTCGACGACGCCCTCGGCGTGACAGGACTTGCGCTCACCAAACTCGACGGCACGGCCAAGGGCGGGGCGATTGCGGCAATCGCCCAGGCACGCCCGATCCCGGTGCGTTACATCGGTGTCGGCGAAGGGCTGGACGACCTGCGGCCGTTCGACGCGCGCGACTTCGTCGAGGCCGTGTTCAGCGCATGATCAGCTTCAGCCAGGTCAGCAAGCGTTATCCTGGCGGACACGAAGCGCTCACGGGCGTCGATATCGCCATCGCGCAGGGCGAGCTGATCTTTCTCACCGGACATTCCGGTGCGGGCAAGAGCACCTTCCTCAAGCTCATCGCCGCCATCGAGCGGCCCACCCGCGGCGTGGTCTCGGTAAGCGGGCAGAACGTCGGTCGCCTGTCGCGCCGCGCCGTCCCCTACCTGCGCCGCAACATCGGTCTGGTGTTCCAGGATCACAAGCTGCTGTTCGACCGCAGCGCCATCGAGAACGTCGTGCTGCCGCTCGACATCGCCGGCGTCGAGCGGCGCGAATCGATGAAGCGCGCGCGCGCCGTGCTCGACAAGGTCGGCCTGCTGGCCCGTGAAAAGGCCAATCCGGTGAGCCTGTCCGGCGGCGAACAACAACGCCTGTGCATCGCCCGCGCGCTGGTGGCGCGTCCCGCGCTGCTGCTCGCCGACGAACCCACCGGCAATCTCGACGCGGGCTACGCCGCCGACATCATGACCATGTTCCGCGATTTCCATCAGGTCGGCACCACCCTGGTCATCTCCACCCATGACGACCGTGCCATCGCCGCGCTGGGCGGGCGCATCCTGCACTTCGACCATGGCCATATCGCGGAGGTCAACCCATGACCGGCTGGCTGCGGCACCAGAAACGCGCGTTCATCGTTGCGCTGCGCCACCTGTCCACCCAACCGCTGTCGACGTTGCTGACCGCACTGGCGATGGGCGTCGCCCTGAGCCTGCCCGCCGGCCTCTACCTCGCACTCGACAATCTCGGCCGGCTTGCCGGCGAGCTGCCCGCCCGGCCGGAAATCAGCATCTACCTCGCCGCCGACGCCAGCGCCGCGCAGAAAGCCGCCCTGGCCGAGCGCTTGAAGAAACCCGACATCGAAGGCGCACGCTTCGTCACGCGCGACCAGGCGCTGGCTGCACTTGCCTCGGAGCAAGGGCTCGCCGACCTCGCCGCCGGGCTGGCGGAAAACCCCCTGCCCGACGCCTGGATCGTGCGCCCGCGCGACGCCACGCGCGACGCCCTCATCCCCCTGCACGACGAACTCGCAGTCTTGCCCGGCGTGGCCGAAACCCAGCTCGACAGCGCCTGGGCCGAGCGTCTGCAAGCGCTGCTCGCCATCGGCCGCACCGGCGTGTGGCTGCTGGCCGCACTGTTCGCCGTCGCGCTCGCCGCCATTTCCAGCAACGCCATCCGCGCCCAGGTGCTCGCCCGGCGCGACGAGATCCTGGTCAGCCGCCTGATCGGCGCCACCGACCGCTACGTCCGCCGCCCCTTCCTCTACCTCGGCGCCGTCCAGGGCCTGCTTGGCGGCTTCGCCGCCGCCACCGTGCTTGCCGGCGCCGGCGCCATCCTGCGCGGCCCCATCGAACAGCTCGCCACCCTGTATGGCTCCGCCTGGCGCCTGCATCCCCCCGCCGCGCCCGAAATCCTCGCCCTGTTCGTCTTCACCGCCCTGTTCAGCTGGCTCGGCGCCTGGGGGTCGGTGATGCGGACGCTGCGGCGGGTGGAAGGGCCGGGCTGAGCGGACGCGCCGCCGCAACGACGGTCGCATTCGGTTCCCGTGCTGGTCGGCGCAGCTGAGCTTCCCCCTTGCGGAGGCATCCGCAGAAAAACGGCCCGCCGCGACACGGCGGCGGGCCGGGCTTTGCATTCAGCGTGCCGTCCGGTTCAGAAGCGGTAGGACACCGACACGCCGACGAGGTGCGCCTTGTAGTCCGGGCTTTCCTGATTGGTGCCAATGACGTTGCCCATGGTGTTCGACAACACACCGTCATAGGCCCAGTCTTTCGAGCGGAAACGCTCATACACATACTTCAGGTTGACCGACACGTCCTTCTGCACCCAATAGCGCCCGAAGAGATCGATCCGGTCGAGCGTGGACGTAACATCGGGCAATGGCAGGGCAGGCGTGGCCCCGAAGGCCGCGCCGGTTGCGACATCGATCTTGCCCGTCGAATCCGCACGGGTCAAATCGCCGCCGAACTCGAACTTGCCGGACGGTTTGTAGCGCAAACCCGCGCCGACTGTGACGGTGCGATCCGACGTGTCGACCGTCCAGAACCAGCCCGGATTGAGGTAGTTTGCCTTCACCGCGCCCAGCTGCACCGATTGCTGATCGCTTTCATATTTTTCGAGAGAGGCGAACAGGTAGGTCGTGAGCGCATCGCTGGCGGCAAAACTGGCATCGAAGTTCGCTGCCCAGCCCGTAGCCTCGCGCAGGCCCAGCTCGGACTTGTGATAGTCGTCCTTGTTGTAGTCCACACGGAACTGGAGATCGACCCGCTCCGCGGGCGAAACGTTGGCGTAGACGCCAAGCTTGTCGCGCTTTCTCGGCGCCAGGAAGAATTTCTTCTGCGTCGGCACGTTGTCCCACAGGCCGTCGTCGGTAGGGCTTATTGGGAGGATGCCCGCGATATACGGCGCGTAAGTGTAACTGGCGAGGAAAGGCGCGCCGGCATTGTAGGCGGATGTCCTCCGATCCGAGTAGGCGTATTTGATGCCGCCACCCATCGTCTCGCTGAACCGGTGGTTGATCCCTGCCTTGACCGTGTGCTCGCTCTCCCGGTCGATGGCTTCGAAGGTTTTCTTGACCCAGTCGTATTCGTAGCCGAACTTCAACTTCGTCGGCGCCGCCAGCCTGTAATCGAATTCCGCCGAGATCTGCTGCCGGGTGCTGCTGCCGGGCAGGTTGGTGCGTACCCGGGAACCTTCCGCAGCGGTGGGGACCGCGCCGGCGCCCTGATTCTGCGAATCTCCGCCGATATACCAGTACTGCGACTGAGGCGTGTCGTTGTCCCGATCGTCGTACAGGTAGGCGGCGTTGAATTGCAACGCGGGTGTCAGCCTGGAGGTGAGCTTGAGATCGGCATGCGTGGTCGTCACCTCGCCGTCGAGCGAGTTGCGTGGCAACGGCACGTTCACGGCAAGTGCCGGGTTGACCGAGTACGGCAGGTAAGGCTCGTTCTGGGTCGCGCGCCCAATGCTGAAGCTGCCGGAAATCCGGGTGTCCTTGGAGTAGCTGTAGCCGCCCGAGGCGTTGATCTGGTGGAACTGGTTGTCCGGTGGCAACCCGAGCTGACCGTAACCGAGCGGGTACCCGACCGCCGGATTGCCCCACGCCGTGCCTGCGGCATTGAGATAGGGATTCTGCCAGGCAAGTGCCGGATTGGCGTTCTTGAAGAACGATCCGTAATAACCGAACTGGAGCTGCAGCTTTTCGCCGGCATGACGGATGATGGCCTCGAACTGGTCGGTCGTATAATCGACAGGCTCGGGCAGAATCACCGCGCGCGGGTTGCCGCCACTGTTTCCAATGACGGCGCCGATGAAGCGGTTACCCTCCTTGGTTTCGCGCTTGACATTGAGTGCGGCATCCCAACCGGGCACCAGCTGTTTGGTGAACCCCAAGCCCTGCGCCTTGCGCAGGGTTTCGACATCAAAGGAACGCATGCTGCCGTTGAGCTGCGTCATGCCTGCCGTGTTGTTTGTCGCGACCCAGGTACTGGGCAGCACCAGCAGGGTGTCGCCGGGATTCACGAAGGGTGTCTGGTAGCTGTCCGAAAACAATTTTGGCAGCTGACTGTATTCAAGACGCACGCCAAAATTGCCTTGCCGGCCCGCCTCGACTTTCAGGCTGCGGGAATCCAGACCCAGATCGCGTCCCTCGAACGCAAAGTAACCCCCATCGTCCTTGTTGCGCTGCACGCCGCGCACATTGGCGATCAGGTTGCTGCCTTCGTCCAGGCCGGTGAAGTCGCCATATTTGTTGTTGCCACTCGCCGACACATGGCCGTATCCCAGTTCGACCTCACTGTCCGGATGCAGCAGGCGGCGGAGCTCTTCCTCTTCCTCGTCGTCGGCCGCCCAGGCGCTGGTGGTGAAACCCGCACCCAAGGCCAGTGCAATGGCGACGGCCAGCACATTGTGTGCGAAACACTTGTCAATGTCGTGTGTCATGTCGGTTCTCCCTGTGGTTACCGGGTATAACGCGCGCCGGACGGATGGTTGGTGCCATGGACCTGCGTGTGGCAGTTGAGGCAGGCACGGAGCAGCTGCTGTTGGGCCGGTGCAACCCCTCCCTGAGAGACAGGCAGACCCCGTCCGCTATAGGCAGTGCCCGGATGCTGCGTGAAATCGTGGCATTGCTGACACAGATAGGGTGGTTTGGTCTTCAGCAACGACGCGTGATTCGAGCCGTGCGGTGTATGGCAGTTGAGACAGTTGTCGCTGGCGGGCGGATGCTCCCACAGGAAGGGACCGCGCTTTTCCGCATGACAGGTGTAGCACGTCTCGACCACAGTGCTCTTCGCCAGCTGTTTCGGCCCGGTGGAACCATGCGGATTGTGACAGTCGGAACAGACCACCTTGCCTTCCTTGATCGGATGGTGGGAGGCGCGGAAGGACTGGGCGCGCTGCTCTTTGTGGCAGGCGTAGCAGACTTCCGGCTGCGTCTGCTTGCTGAGCACCTTGTCGTGCTGGGTGTGCACCTGGTGGCAGGACGCGCACGCAAGATTGCCATTGGCGTGCTGGCTGCTTGCCCAGTGCATGCGCTTGCCACCCTTGTGGCAGCCCAGACAGGCCTCGTTCTGCGCGGCGACCGGAGTGAATGATCCTCTCCTGAAGCTGCGGTCGACTTTCGGCCGATCTTTCAGCCCCTGCGGATTCTCAGCATGCAGGGTACTTTCGCCGTGACAGCCGACACAGCCCAGATTGCGCCCGTCTGCCGCCACGCCATGCCGGGTCTTGGCGATGGCGAGCACCGGAGCAGAGTCCGTTTCGTCGTGGCAGCGGGTGCACTTGGCATCGCCTTTGTAAATCACGTCGGCGGCTGCCGCGTCGACGACAAAGCCAAACGCCAGAAACATACCCAGCGTCCAAGTCATGAGTGAATGTCGCATGCCGATCATGGTTCTCCCCTTTTTCAGGAACGCTCCTTCAAATCTTCCAACAACCCGGACTGCATCAGATGCCGCAAACTGCGCTGCACGTCCGGTCCTCAATTGATCTTTAATTGATCTTTATGTCCTGCGGCCCCAGATCGCCTTCCGGTTCTTCATGGGCGATCGCGAAATGGCAGTCGATACACGCCATCTTCTCGGCCTTGGCCTTGGCATGACGGGACTGCGCCTTCTCGGTCGTATTCGCTTTATCCAGATCGTGGCAGGAACGACATTCGCGGGAATCGGTAGCTTTCATGTAGGTCCACACGCGCACGGCCAGTTCGTGGCGCTTGGCCTCGAATTTCTCGCGGGTATCTATCGACCCGGTGACGAAGTGTCCCCACAGCTCGCGTACTGCACCGATCTTGCGGAAATACAGGGGAATCCCCACGCGCGGCACATGGCAGTCCGGGCAGGTGGCGCGCACGCCGGTACGGTTGACGTCATGAACCGTATCCTTGTGCTCGTCGGCCAGGTAGCTCATTTCGTGACAGGCTGTCGTGCAGAATTTCTCCGTACCGGTCAGCAGCAGCGCCGTGCTCGTCGCGCCCACGATGACCAATCCGATGGCAATCCCGCCGATCAGTACCAGTGCGGGGCCAAGAGGTCTGGCACACCAGCGTCTGAGCCGCTCTCCAGTTTTTTTCAGCATGCACCTTGCCCCCCCATGTCGAACGTCAGAGCGACAATATCCAGTCGATCAGATTCTTGATCTCCGCATCGCTGCCTTTGAGGATTTTGTGCTCTTCCTCCTTGCCCTCGACCTTGACCTTCGGACCGGTGGTCATGTGTGTGCGCAGCTTCTGTACCGCATCCGCCTCGCCCTTGCGCTTTTCCGCCACTTCCTTGTAGGACGGTCCGTCCTTCTTCTTGCTCAATGCGTGGCACTTGAAGCAGTCATTTTTTTTCAGCAGGGCCTTCGCAGCATCTTCATCGGCTGCGTGGACCGACAAGGCACCCGCCGACAGACCGACGATCGCCGCGGCAAGAGTGATTTTCTTCATCAAAAGCTTGTGCATCGGGCTCTCCTTGAAAAATGCAGCTGTCGAAGCGCATTCAGTTTTTTTATAGGCCAGGTTGCCTGACTTAACGATAGCGCCCTTCGTGAGGCAGTTCTTGTCTGGAAGGGAACGATCTTTTGCCCAGAAATGAACAGCCAGACAAGACGACGCAAGCTTTCAGTCACGGCTCGCCCGGGCTCAGCCCGCGCGAACTTCACATGGCGACAAGCCGAAATGTTTTCGGAAACTCCGCGAGAAATGCGCCTGATCGCTGAACCCCCAGGCATGGGCCACCTTGCAGATCGACAAGCGACATCCCGGCTGTTCGAGCTGCTCGCGGGCGCGTACGAGACGTTCCTTCTTCACCCAGTTCATGAGCGAGAGCGGCTCGTCCTCGAAAAGACGATGGATGTAGCGCGGCGAAAGCTTGACGCCCGTGGCAATGACGTCGATGTGCAACGCGGGATGCCGCAAATGCGCGAGGGCGTACTGTTTGACCCGCTCCAGGTGATAGGCGCGCAGGCCCGGCGACCGGGGAATGTGACCGGGTTGCCGCGAACACAGGGCGGCACGCAGAAGTCCAGTCGTGAGAAAGGGCAAGTCTTCCGAGCCCGGTCCATGGAAGATGCCGGGATGTGCAGCAAGCGCGCGCAGGTGCTCTGCGAACACAGCGGGGGCACCCGCTTCGGTAGGCATGGCAACCCCGACAAGCCCCGACCAGTCCGTGATTGCCGGGGCGAGCATCGATTCCGGCACGACCATGCAAATCTGCCGGTAATCCTCGTGAAAGTGCAGGCTGTTGGCTGCGCCGACGCGATGAATGACAAGATCGCCAGGTCCGATAAGCGCTTCCCTGCCCTCGGCACGCACGGTGCAACGGCCTTGCAGTTGAAGATGGGCGACGATGTTGGGTGCTCCCGAGCCGCCCTCGTGCCGTGCGCTCAGATGGGCGGTACCCGCGCCCTTGACGAGCACCAGGGGCGCGGCCGGTGCCATGTCGATTTCCATGTTGATGCCAAACGGCCGATGCTTTTCCGGCTCGACCCTGTATTCGGCACCGAACAACGAAGCGGTACGATCCTGCCACCAGTCGACACGCTCGGCGGCGGCGATGGTGTCCGTAGTCAGCAACAAGTCCTCGAGCATGGAAATCTCCCCATCACACAATGAATGTTTTTTCGTTTTCCTTCATTGTGGCTGGTGCGCTCCTTTGCCCATCCTGCACCAGCGCAGCGTGAACTATGCGAAGCCTGCGCTGCACTGTCAAGCGGTTGCGACAGCGGCAGGCGCAAGCACGAGGAACTCACGGCCGGATTGGCACTCCGAGACCGAGAGTGCTAAACTTATTTTTCAGGAGGAAAATCCACAGATGACGCAATCCATGGCCTTGCCGGTTCCTGCGGCCTACAGTCTCGACAGCTACATTCAGACAGTCAACCGTTATCCGCTGTTGAGCCAGGAAGAGGAGCAACGCTACGCGAAGGCGTGGCGCGACCACGAGGATGTCGATGCAGCGCGCCAGCTGGTGCTGTCGCACCTGCGCGTGGTGGTGAGCGTGGCGCGCCATTATCTGGGCTACGGGCTGCCGCACGCCGACCTGATCCAGGAAGGCAACGTGGGCCTGATGAAGGCGGTGAAGCGCTTCGATCCCGAGCGCGGAGTGCGGCTGGTGTCGTTCGCGATGCACTGGATCCGCGCGGAAATTCACGAATACGTGCTGCGCAACTGGCGCCTGGTGAGGATCGCCACGACCAAGGCGCAGCGCAAGCTGTTCTTCAACCTGCGCAGCCTGAAGCAGTCGTTGAACGCCCTGACGCTGAAGGAAGCCGACGCCATGGCGCGCGAGCTCGACGTCAGCCGGAAGGACGTGCTGGAGATGGAAACCCGCCTGACGGGGCACGACATCTCGCTCGATCCGATGGTCGACGATGACGAGGACGGCTACAGCCCGCTCGCCTACCTTGCGAGCGCGGACGAGAATCCAGCACAGCAGGTGGAGCGCGAGCAGACCGAGCGTCTGCGCCACCAAGGCCTCGCCGCGGCGCTGGAGAACCTCGACGAGCGCAGCCGCCGCATCATCCAGGCGCGCTGGCTGACCGAGGATGAGGCCGCCACTCTGCACCAGCTCGCCGCCGAGTACGGCGTGTCGGCCGAGCGCATCCGCCAGATCGAGGCGCGCGCGTTGAAGAAGATGCGCGAAATGATTCCGGCTTAGGGTCTGTCAACAGGTCCTGATCCGCGCGATATCACCGACACCCCGAGATCAGCCCCGCCGCGCGCGGGGCTGTTTCATTTCCGCGAAACCCGATGGAGCGCTGCGAAGCCCATGCCGCGGCACCCGCCACGGCCGGACTGCGCACCGGCCGGGTGTGCCGGGTCAGAACAGCTTGGCGACGATGACCGAGAGGATGCTGAACCAGGACCACACGATCAAGGCGATGACGACGACCATGGGGAAGCCCTGGAAAGTGAGAAGGTGTTTCATTGCGTGCGCTCCGTCGGGGGTGTGGGAATGGTAGGTGAATCGGGGGCCGCCTTCAAGTCGTGCGAGGGAAGCCTGGGGTCGTCGTCGTCCATGAGGATGCGCGCGGCGGGCCCTTCGAGGTCGTCGAACTGGCCACTGCGGATCGACCAGAGGACGCCGACGACGATGAACAGGACGAACAGCCCCGACAGCAGCAGGAGGAAGACGAGAATGCCGCTCACTGGACGACGAGTTCGCGGGTGTCGCGGTAGCGTTCGGCGCCATCGCGCTGCAGGCGCAGCTCGGCAAGCCAGCGGCCGGCGGCGGGCAGTTCGAGGACGGCGCGATATTCACCGGGATTGATTGCGTTCAGCGCCAGGGTCTGCGCGGGCTGCGCAGCGCCCGGGCGCAACAGGCGCAGTTCGGCCGCGACGCGTTCGACGGGCAGGCCGGTGCGATCGCGCACACGTACCGTCAGCGCGCGCGAGGGGCCGTCGCTGTCGAGCCCTTCGAGTTCGACGCGCCAGCCGAGAACGGACTCGCGGTGCGCCTGCGAGAGTTCGGCAGAGACGCTCCGGGCGGCATCCTGGCCGTGGGCGACCACGCCGGAAAAGCCGCTGTAGACCGAGTCGCCGCCGAGCCACCAGCGTGCGAGCGGCGCGGGCAGGCCACGCGTGGAAACATACAGCAGCCCGGCGTTGACGACGACGACGCCAGCGAGGAAAACCACCAGCAGCACCGGCACCCAGTGCACACGGGCGCCGCCCCGGCGCGCGCTGGTCATGGCGTTGAGCGCATACGCGGCGGCGGCGAACACGGAGATGTGGATGGCCAGCACGTCGAGGCCCGGCCAGCGGGCCGCGGCGTGAACGAAATATGCGAGGAGCGGAACGAGCGCGGCGACCCCGGCGCGCAGGCGCGGCGCCAGGCCAGGGATGAAACCCGCAAGAAAATAAAGAAGCAGAACGCCGGCAAGCCCGCCGAACAGCGTGACCAGCGTGCTCACGGACGCCCCCCCGGCACGTCGAAGTGGGCGCCGACGCTATGCGTCTCGTCGGGATGCGCACGCGGCGTGATGACGAACTCGACACGCGGTGTGCGTGCGGCGAGCGCGGGGTCGAGCCGCACGCTGGCCTGCACCAGCCCGCTGTGACCGGAGCGGACCGCGATTTCACGGAAATTGCCGAGGTCGACTGCGCTGTCCGGGATGCCGCGCACGCCGATGGCGAAGGTTTCCGTGCCGTCGCCCTTGTGGGTGATGCGGATCTGATAGCGATTGCGGATATCGCCGTTCGACAGCACGACGAACAGCGGCTGGCGCACCTGGCTGACGACGACGTCGAAGCTGCCGCGGGTGGCGATGCTCCACAGCAGGAAGCCGGTCATGAGCACGAGCGCGACGCCGTAACCGATCACAGAGAGGCGCTTCCAGTGCAGACGTGGTTTGGCCGGCGTCGCAGAAGCGAGGTTGCCTTCGGAATCGTAGCGGATGAGTCCGCGCGGGAAGCCGAACGAATCCATGATGCCGTTGCAGGCATCGATGCACAGCCCGCACGAGATGCACTTGTATTGCAGGCCGTCGCGGATGTCGATGCCGGCCGGACAGACCTGCACGCACAGGCTGCAGTTGACGCAGTCGCCGATGCCCTGCGCGTGGCGCTCGTCGAGGGTGCGCTGGCCGGCGCGCGCGGCGGCGCGCCCCTGCGCGCCTTCGCCGCGACGGGCGTCGTAGTGGACGGCAAGCGTCTGCGGCTCGTACATGACGCTCTGAAAACGGCCGTAGGGGCAGACGTAGGTGCACACCTGCTCGCGCATGAGGCCGGCGGCAAGATAGGTGGAGGCGGTGAGAATGCCTACGGTGATGTACGCGGCGGGTGCGGCCTGGCCGGTGACGAAGTCGACGACCAGCTGCGGCGCGTAGGTGAAGTAGGCGGCGAAGCTCATCCCGGTCCAGAACGACACCAGCACCCACAGCGCGTGGGTGCCGCCGACCTTGAGCATCTTTTCGCGGTCCCACGCCTGGCGGTTGAGGCGTTGTCGCGCCGGGCGTTCGCCCTGGACGAAGTGCTCGATCCAGATGAAGCAGTCGGTCCACAGCGTCTGGAAGCAGAAGTAGCCGCAGAACGCGCGGCCGACCAGTGCAGTAGCGAGGAACAGGACGATCGCCGCGATGAACAGCAGCAGGGCGAGCCAGATGACGTCCTGCGGATAGACGGTGAGTCCGAAAATCAGAAAACGCCGTCCTGGCAAGTCGAACAACACCGCCTGCGCGGGCGCATCCAGCCGCGTCCAGGGCAGCCAGGGCAGCAGGAAATAAACCGCGAAAGCAAACGCGAACACCGCGGTCTTGAAACGGCGAAAAGGGCCCTTCACCGAACGCGTGAAGATCGGGATGCGTTTCTGGTAGAGCGCGGGCTGGCTTTCGGTATCGTCGTGTTGCATGGAGTCTTGCTGCGCCGGGAAAAAAAACCCCCGCAGAACGGGGGCTTCGCGTCGTGCCGTCGGTGCGGCTCAGGTGCCGCCGCCGAGCTCGTGTACGTAGACCGTCAGCACCTTGATCTGTTCCGGGGTCAGGCGGCCGCCCCACGCCGGCATCACGCCGCGGTTCAGTCCTTCGGCGACGACGCTGCGAATCGCCGCGACCTTGCCTTCCGGCGTCGGCGCGACGGGCACCCTGGCCCACAGCCACACGGCGTCGGTGAGGTTGGGCGCGCCAAGTTCCTGACGGCCGCGGGCGTTCTCACCGTGACAGATATGGCAGCCAGCAGTGTTGCCGTGGAACAGCTGGTCGCCCGCAGCGGCGAGCTTGGCGTCGTGGGCGATGCCGGACAGGCTGGCAACGTAGTTGGCGAGCTGGTCGATCTGCGCATCGGCGAGCGTTTCCCTGAACGCCGGCATGTAACCGCGACGGCCCTGCACGATGGTTTCGTGGATGCGGTCGTAGCCGCCGCCGTACAGCCAGTCGTCGTCGGTCAGATTGGGGAAGAAGTTCAACACGCCCTGGCCGCCCGACTGGTGACAGGGCGCGCAGTTGTCGAAGAACAGGGCCCGCCCGGCGGACAGGATGAAGCCGCTCATTTCCGGGTCCTTGGCGATCTCGTCGTAGGCCATGGAAGCGACCTTGTCGAAATAGGGCTTCTGCGCGACAGCGGCCTTGTTGAGGTCGCTCATCAACAGGG
>JANJXF010000185.1 GCA_024709165.1 Thiobacillus sp.
CGCGCGTGCCGCCTTTCTCAAGGTGCTCGGTTCCTATCCCGCCGCCAGCGCATCATGAATAGCTGCGATCTCGCGCCGCCCCATGTGCGCGCCATTGCGCCGTACCTGCCGGGCAAACCGATTGCCGAACTGGCGCGCGAGCTGGGCCTCGACGAGGCCGGCATCGTCAAGCTGGCGTCGAATGAAAACCCGCTCGGACCCAGTCCGCGTGCGCTGGCCGCGGCGCAGGACGCGCTCGATGATATGGCGCTGTATCCGGACGGCGCAGGTTTCGCGCTGAAGGCGAGGCTGTCCGGGAAGTTCGACGTCGACCCCGTACAGATCGTGCTCGGCAACGGCTCGAACGACGTGCTCGACATGGCGGCACGCGCCTTCCTTGGGCCGGAGACGTCGTCGGTGTTCTCGCAGCATGCGTTCGCCGTGTATCCCATCGCGACGCAGACCGTTGGGGCGCACGGGATCGTGGTTCCGGCGAGCCGCTATGGCCACGATCTCGCAGCGATGCGGGCGGCGATTCGGGACGACACGCGCGTGCTGTGGATCGCCAATCCCAACAACCCCACCGGCACCTTTCTGCCTTGGGCCGAGATCGATGCGTTTCTCGCCACGGTGCCGCCACAGGTGCTGGTGGTGCTCGACGAAGCCTACGGCGAATACCTGCCCGAGACCGAGCGCTGCAACACGACCGCGTGGCTCGCGCGCTTTCCCAATCTGGTAATCGCGCGCACCTTCTCCAAGGCATACGGGCTGGCGGGCCTGCGCGTCGGGTACGGCCTCGGCCATCCGGATATCATCGATCTCATGAACCGCGTGCGGCAGCCCTTCAACGTCAATGCGCTGGCGCTGGCAGCGGCCGAAGCGGCACTCGACGACAGCGATTTCCTCGTGCGCAGCCATGCGCTGAACGCCGCCGGCATGGCGCAATTGGTGGCGGGCCTTGGAGAACTGGGAATCGAGACCGTGCCGTCGAGGGGCAATTTCCTTCTCGCCCGGGTCGGCGACGCTGCGCGCGTCAACACAGAACTCCTCCGGCGCGGTGTGATCGTGCGTCCGGTCGCCAACTACGGCCTGCCGGAATTCCTGCGCGTATCGGTGGGGCTCGCCGCGCAGAACGCGCGCTTTCTCGACGCCTTGCGAGACTGCCGGTGAGCATCGACACCCTCGCGCTGGTCGGTGCCGGGCTCATCGGCGGTTCGTTCGCGCTTGCCCTGAAGCAGGTTGACGCGGTGCGCACCGTGCTGGGAGTCGGTCGCAATCCGGCGCGCCTCACCGTCGCGCGCGAACTTGGTCTCATCGATCGCGCCGTCGACTGGGCGGAGGCAGGGCAGGCGGACGTCATCCTGCTCGCGCTGCCGGTGGGCGAAACCGAAGCCGTGCTGCGTCAGCTTGCACCCCACCTGAAGCCGGGTGCCATCGTTACCGATGCCGGGAGCACCAAGGCCAACGTGGTTGCCGCGGCGCACGCCGTGCTCGGTGCGCGTGCGGCGGATTTCGTGCCGGGGCATCCCATCGCCGGCTCCGAGCGCAGCGGACCGGGCGCGGCACGCGCCGACCTCTATCGCGGCCGCCGGGTGGTGCTCACGCCGCAGGCGGATACGCGCGCGGACGCCGTGGCGACGGTGCGTGCGTTGTGGGAAGCGACCGGCGCGCAGGTGGAAATGCTCGACGCCACGCAGCACGACCGCATCTTCGCCGCCGTCAGCCACCTGCCGCACCTGGCCGCTTTTGCGCTGGTCGACGATCTCGCCGGGCGCGCCGACAGCGAACTGTTTTTTCGCTATGCCGCGAGCGGCTTCCGCGATTTCACCCGCATCGCCGCATCCTCGCCGGAGATGTGGCGCGACATCGCGCTGGCCAACCGTCCCGCACTGCTCGCCGAACTCGACGGCTATGTCGCCGCGCTGCAGACGCTGCGGCAGGCGTTGAACGACGAGGACGCCGCCGCGCTGCTGGCCATGTTTTCACGCGCGCGCGGCGCGCGCGAACACTGGACGATGGAAACCTGATGTGATGGACTTTCTCGATTTGCCCGCGTGTCGCGAGGCCTGTGGCACGGTGCGCCGGCCCGGCTCGAAAAGCATTTCCAACCGCGTGCTGCTGCTGGCGGCGCTTGCCAGCGGCAGCACGGAGGTGCACGACCTGCTCGACTCCGACGACACGCGCCACATGCTGGCTGCGCTGAAGACGCTGGGGGTTGGTGTCGAAGACCGTGGCGCCAATCGCTGGCGCATCACCGGCGTCGGCGGCCCGTTTCCGGCGAAGCGGGCCGAGCTG
>JANJXF010000182.1 GCA_024709165.1 Thiobacillus sp.
CGAGGTGATCCAGGTGATGGGCATGTATTTTTTCAGGCCGCCCATGTAGCGGATGTCCTGGTTGTGATGCACGGCGATGATGACCGAACCCGCAGCGAGGAACAGCAGCGCCTTGAAGAAGGCGTGGGTCATCAGATGGAACACCGCGACCGAGTAGGCCGACGCGCCGAGCGCGACCGTCATGTAGCCGAGCTGGGACAGCGTCGAATACGCCACCACCCGCTTGATATCGTTCTGCACGATACCGAGGAAGCCCATGAACAGCGCGGTGATTGCGCCGATCACCATGATGGTCGACAGCGCCGCGTCGGACAGCTCGTACAGCGGCGACATGCGCGCGACCATGAAGATGCCGGCGGTCACCATGGTGGCGGCGTGGATCAGTGCCGAAATCGGCGTCGGACCCTCCATCGAGTCGGGCAGCCAGACGTGCAGCGGGAACTGCGCCGACTTGCCCATCGCGCCGACGAACAGCAGCAGGCCGATCACCGTCATCAGGCTCCACGCCGTATCCGGCAGCAGCGTGATGGTGTCTCCGGCGAGTGACGGCGCCTTGGCGAACACCGTGGCATAGTCCAGCGAGCCGAAATGCGCGAGCACCAGGCCGATACCGAGGATGAAGCCGAAATCGCCGACGCGGTTGACCAGGAAGGCCTTGAGGTTGGCGTAGATCGCCGATTCCTTCGTGTACCAGAAGCCGATCAGCAGATAGGACACCAGGCCGACCGCTTCCCAGCCGAAGAACAGCTGCAGGAAATTGTTGCTCATCACCAGCATGAGCATGGAGAAGGTGAATAGGGAAATGTAGCTGAAGAAACGCTGGTAGCCCGGATCGTCGTGCATGTAGCCGATGGTGTAGACGTGCACCATCAGCGAGACGAAAGTCACCACCAGCATCATCATCGCGGTGAGCGAGTCGATGAGGAACCCGACTTCGAGATTCAGTCCGCCCACCGTCATCCAGGTGTAAACCGTGCCATTGAAGGTATGGCCTGCCAGCACGTCGCGGAACACCAGCACCGATGCGACGAACGACACCGCGACGCCGGCGATGGTGACGACGTGCGCGCCGCTGCGACCGATCCAGCGCCCGAGCAGGCCGGCGGCGATGGCACCGAAAAGCGGCGCCAGCGGAACGATGAGATAGAGCGTCTGCATGTCCATCCGCGTCAGCCTTTCAGACGGTCGAGGTCATCGACGTTGATGGTCCTGAGATTGCGGAACAGCACCACCAGGATCGCGAGGCCGATGGCCGCCTCCGCGGCGGCGACGGTCAGGATGAAGAACACGAACACCTGACCGTGAATGTCGCCGAGGTAATGCGAAAACGCGATGAAGTTCATGTTCACCGCGAGCAGCATCAGTTCGATCGCCATCAGCAGGATGATGATGTTCTTGCGGTTGAGGAAGATGCCGAGCACTGCGATGGAAAACAGCACGCCACCCAGGATCAGGTAATGCGACAGTGAAATCATGCGCCCTTCTCCCCGGAATCCTGGCTCACGGCTCCCGGCCGCTTTTCCGCCGCCATCTTCACTATACGCAGGCGCTCGTCGCGCTTGACCTTGACCTGCTCGGCTGGATCGATGAACTTGCTGTCCTTGCGGCGACGCAGCGCCAACGCGATCGCGGCAACGATGGCCACCAGCAGGATGACCGCGGCGAGTTCGAAGGCGTAGACATAATCGGTGTAGAGCAGGCGTCCGAGCGCGCGGGTGTTGCTGTAATCCGCCGGCTGCGGTGCCGGCGTACCCATCACCTCCCGACCGAAGTAACGGCCGCCGAGGATCAGCGCCATCTCGATCATCAGCAGCACGGAAACGAGGACGGCGACCGGCATGTATTTCCAGAAACCTTCGCGCAGACGGTCGAGATTGATGTCGAGCATCATCACCACGAACAGGAACAGCACCATCACCGCTCCGACATAAACCAGCACCAGCACGATGGCGAGAAACTC
>JANJXF010000030.1 GCA_024709165.1 Thiobacillus sp.
GAAGCCGTCTGCATTGGCGATCGCCATCGACACGGTCTTGGTGCCTTCGCCGAACTGGTCGAACTCGAACACGCCCACCGGGCCGTTCCACACAATGGTGCCGGCCTTGGCAATGATGTCGGCAAGCTGCTGCGCGCTCTGTGGGCCGATGTCGAAGATCATGTCGTCGTCGGCGACCTCGTCGGCGTTCTTCAGCACGGCAGGTTCGTTGGCGTCGAATTTCTTGCCGCACACCACGTCGACGGCGATCGGGATCGACGCGCCGCGCGCGGCCATTTTCTCGATCAGCGCCTGGGCGGTGGGGATCAGGTCGTGCTCGCACAGCGACTTGCCGACGTTCTTGCCCATGGCGGCGAGGAAGGTGTTGGCGATGCCGCCGCCGACCACCAGCTGGTCGACCTTCTCGGACAGCGCTTCCAGCACGGTCAGCTTCGTCGACACCTTGCTGCCGCCGACGATGGCGACCATCGGGCGCGCCGGGTTGGCGAGCGCCTTGGCCAACGCGTCGAGCTCTTCGGTCAGGAGGATGCCGGCCGCGGCGGTGGGCGCGAACTTGGCGATGCCGTGGGTCGAGGCCTCTGCGCGGTGCGCGGTGCCGAAGGCGTCCATGACGAACACGTCGCACAGCGCGGCGTATTTCTTCGCGGTGTCGTCGACGTTCTTCTTCTCGCCCTTGTTGACGCGGCAGTTTTCCAGCACCACCAGCTCGCCGTCGGCGACGTCGAAGCCGCCGTCGGTCCATTCGCGGACCAGGCGAATGTTCTTGCCGAGCTTCTGCGCGATGACGTCGACCACCGGTTTCAGCGAATCCTCTTCCTTGAACTCGCCTTCGGTCGGACGACCGAGGTGGGAAGTCACCATCACCTTGGCGCCCGCCTTGAGGCAGTGCTCGATGGTGCGCATCGACGCGGTGATGCGGGCGTCGGAGGTGACCTTGCCGTCCTTGACCGGCACGTTCAGATCGGCGCGGATGAACACGCGCTTGCCAGCCAGCTCGAGATCGGTGACGCGTTTGAAAGTCATGCTTGGGTCTCCTGAGAAGTAAGGTCTAAGGGTTGGCGCAGATTGGGTGGCCGCGCCAGGCCTTAGGGCTCACTGGGAAGTGAGCGGGGAGCAGCAAGCGGAATCCGCTCACTGCCTTACCGCTTACCGCTTACTTCGCGACGTGCTCCACCAGACGCAGCATGTTGCAGGTGTAGCCGTACTCGTTGTCGTACCAGGCGACGACCTTGACGAAGGTGCTGTCCAGGGCGATGCCGGCGTCGACGTCGAAGGTGGACGGCGCGGAATTGCCGACGAAGTCGGTGGAGACCACTTTCTCTTCGGTGTAGCCCAGCACGCCTTTGAGCGCGCCTTCGGACGCCGCCTTCATGGCCTTGCAGATGTCGTCGTAGGAGGCTTCCTTGTTCAGTTCCACCGTCAGGTCGACTACCGACACGTCGGAGGTCGGGACGCGGAAGGCCATGCCGGTGAGCTTGCCTTTCAGCGCGGGCAGCACGACACCGACGGCCTTGGCGGCACCGGTCGACGACGGGATGATGTTTTCCAGGATGCCGCGGCCGCCGCGCCAGTCCTTGGACGACGGGCCGTCGACGGTTTTCTGGGTTGCGGTGGCGGCGTGCACGGTGGTCATCAGGCCGCGCTTGATGCCGAAGTTGTCGTTCAGCACCTTGGCCATCGGAGCCAGGCAGTTGGTGGTACACGAAGCGGCCGAAACGATCTTCTCGCCGGCGTAGGTGTCGTGGTTGACGCCGTACACGAACATCGGGGTCGCGTCCTTGGACGGCGCGGACTGCACCACTTTCTTGGCGCCGGCCTTGAGGTGGGCGTCGCAGGACTCGGTGGTGAGGAAGAAACCGGTGCAGTCGATGACGATGTCGGCGCCCACTTCGTTCCACTTCAGGTTGGCGGGATCGCGCTCGGCGGTCAGGCGGATCTTCTTGCCGTTCACGACCATGTTGCCGCCGTCCACGGCGATGTCGCCGTTGAAGCGACCGTGCACCGAATCGTACTTCAGCATGTAGGCGAGGTAGTCGGGGTCGAGCAGGTCGTTGATCGCGACGATCTCGATGTTGGGGAAGTCCTTGGCGACAGCGCGGAATACCATGCGGCCGATGCGGCCGAAACCATTGATACCAACTTTGATTGCCATTTGCAGCTCCTAGGTTAAGAAATTACTTTTTCATCCACGAAGGACCGCAAAGAAAAACTTTGCGCTTCTTCGCGTTCTTCGTGGACACAGGGTTTTACAGAACGCCCTTCACCGCGGCCGCGACGGCCTCGGTAGTGATGCCGAACTCCTTGAACAGCACCGGCGCGGGTGCGGACTCGCCGAAGCGGTCAACGCCGATGACCGCGCCTTCCAGGCCGACGTACTTGCGCCAGAAATCGGTGACGCCGGCCTCCACCGCGACGCGCGGCAGGCCCTTGGGCAGCACGCTCGCCTTGTACGCGGCGTCCTGGCGGTCGAAGGTGTTGGTCGACGGCATCGACACCACGCGTACCGCGACGCCTTCGGCGGCGAGCGCGTCGGCGGCCTTGACCGCCAGTTCGACTTCGGAGCCGGTGGCGATGATGACGGCCTTCGCACCCGCGGCGTCACGCAGCACGTAGCCGCCACGGGCAATGTTGGCGAGCGTCGCGGCGTCGCGCTGCATGAACGGCAGGTTCTGGCGGGAGAGGATGTGGCAGGTGGGGCCGTCGGTGCGCTCGACCGAAGCGGTCCAGCCAACCAGGGTTTCCACGGTGTCGCACGGACGCCAGACGTCGATGTTCGGGATCATGCGCAGGGTGGCGGTCTGTTCGACCGGCTGGTGGGTCGGGCCGTCCTCGCCGAGGCCGATGGAGTCGTGGGTGAACACGTGGATCACGCGCTGCTTCATCAGCGCGGCCATGCGGATGGCGTTGCGCGAGTATTCGGAGAACATCAGGAAGGTGCCGCCGAACGGCAGCAGACCGCCGTGCAGCGCCATGCCGTTCATGATCGCGGCCATGCCGAACTCACGCACGCCGTAGCTGATGTAGTTGCCGGGGTTGCCGTGGCGCACCGGATGGCAGCCCGTCCAGTTGGTGAGGTTCGAGCCGGTCAGGTCGGCGGAACCACCGAGGAATTCGGGCAGCGCGGGCGCCAGTGCATTGATGGCGATCTGGCTCGCCTTGCGGGTGGCCACGGTCTCGCCCTTGGCGTTGATCGCCGCCAGCTGCTCGGCGGCGTGCGCCTTCCAGTTGGCGGGCAGCTCGCCCTTCATGCGGCGCTCGAACTCGGCGGCTTCGGCCGGGAAGGCCTTTTTGTACTCGGCGAACTTGTTGTTCCACAGGGTTTCCAGTCCCTGACCCTTGGTCTTGGCGTCCCAGCCGGCGTAGATGTCGGCGGGAATCTCGAACGCGGGGTGGTTCCAGCCCATGTGCTTGCGGGTGGCCTCGACTTCGTCGTGGCCCAGCGCGGCGCCGTGCACATCGTGGGTGCCGGCCTTGTTCGGCGAACCCTTGCCGATGACGGTCTTGCAGCAGATGAGCGTGGGCTTGTCGCTGCTGGTCCTGGCCTTCTGGATCGCCGCCTCGATGGCGACCACGTCATGGCCGTCCACCCCCTGGATGACGTTCCAGCCATACGCTTCGAAGCGCTTGGCGGTGTCGTCGGTGTACCAGTGCTCGATGTGGCCGTCGATGGAAATGCCGTTGTCGTCCCAGAACGCGATCAGCTTGTTGAGCTTCCAGGTGCCGGCAAGCGCGCAGGCTTCGTGCGAGATGCCTTCCATCATGCAGCCGTCGCCCATGAACACGTAGGTGTGGTGGTCGACGATGGTGTGGCCGGGCTTGTTGAATTCGGCGGCGAGAACCTTTTCCGCCATCGCCATGCCGACAGCATTGGTGACGCCCTGACCGAGCGGGCCGGTGGTGGTCTCCACGCCGGGAGCGTAGCCGTACTCGGGGTGGCCCGGGGTCTTGGAATGCAGCTGACGGAACTGTTTCAGATCCTCCATCGACAGGTCGTAGCCGGTCAGGTGCAGCAGCGCATAGATCAGCATCGAGCCGTGGCCGTTCGACAGCACGAAGCGGTCGCGATCCGCCCACTTGGGATTGGCGGGGTTGTGGCGCATATGGTGGTTCCACAGCGTCTCGGCGATTTCCGCCATGCCCATGGGGGCGCCAGGGTGGCCGGATTTGGCTTTTTCGACGGCATCCATCGCAAGCGCGCGGATGGCGTTGGCCAGGTCGTTACGGGTAGGCATTGCGTTCCCTTTTGCTAGGTGAAAAACCGGGCACACGTTCCGCCCCAAGAACCGTGCAGCGACAGCTTGGGCAGAATATGCAAAAACCCTGATTATCCGTCAGCAGGGCCGACTTCCGCAAGACGGCGTCAAAACCCTCGTAATCGGTTATGTCACAAGGGTTTGGCCCGAAAATCTCACGTCGCGCCCGAGATCGTGCCTGCAAAAACTTTCTTATTCGAGTGAGAGGCCGGTTTATGCCCCCGCCGCCTTCAGCCAGTCGCGCCAAAGCTCGAAGAGCTGCGGGCTGGCCGAGGCGACCACCGAGCGCTCCCACACGCTGGCGATGTCGAAACTGCCCGACAGACAAGCCACCCGTCCGCCGGCCTCTTCGAGGATCAGGGCGCCGGCGGCGTAATCCCACAATTTCTGCCCGCCGTGCAGGTAGATGTCGAAACGCCCCGCCGCCGTATAACACCAGTCGAGCGTGGACGCCCCCATGTTGCGCTGCGAGGCGTACGGCGGCCACGCCGCCAGACGCCCGGCAAGTCCGCGGTCGATGCGCTTCAATTCGACCCCGGCCAGCGCGCGCCGCAATTCGGACGCCGGCGGCCGCAGCGGCAGCGGCAAGCCGTTGAGGTGCGCGCCGGCACCGCGCTCGGCGGTGAACATCTCGTCACCGACGGGATCGTAGACCACGCCCAGCACGCGCTCGCCCTTGTAGAGATAGGCCACCGACACGGCGAAATAGGGCACGCCGGCGACGAAGTTGGAAGTGCCGTCGATGGGGTCGACGCACCACAGGCCGTCGCGTCCCGCCTTCCACGCGTCGCGCTGCTGCGGCTCGGTCATCTCCTCGCCCAGCACCGGCACCCTGGCGATCTCCGGCAAGGTCGCCTCCAGCGCCGCCTGGGTGGCGGCATCGGCCTCGGTGACCAGGCTGCCATCCGCCTTGCGGCTGTGCGCGACCTTGAGAAAGCGCGGCGTGATCTCGCGCTGCGCGACCTCGCGTACCAGCGACTGCACCGCTTCGAGCATGCTCATAGGCGACGGCAGTAGCAGTAGACGAATTCCTGATCCTTGCCGGCGGGCGTGTGGTGAATCTCCGTTTCGTGGCG
>JANJXF010000038.1 GCA_024709165.1 Thiobacillus sp.
TTCATGGGATTGATCCTGGAGCGCTCCGGCATGGCGGAGGACCTGCTCGATACCGTCGGCCAGCTGTTCGGCTCGCTGCGTGGCGGGCTGGCGTATGCGGTGGTGCTGGTCGGCGGTCTGCTTGCCGCCACCACCGGAGTCGTCGCCGCCACGGTGATTGCCATGGGGCTGATCTCGCTGCCGGTGATGCTGCGCCACGGCTACGACAAACGGCTCGCCGCCGGCGTCATCGCCGCCTCCGGCACCCTGGCGCAGATCGTTCCGCCCTCGCTTGTGTTGATCGTCCTGGCCGACCAGCTCGGTGCCCCGGTCGGCGACATGTATCAGGGAGCGCTCGTTCCCGGCCTCGGGTTGGTCGCGCTGTATCTCGCCTTCGTGTTGTTCGTCACCCTGGCGCGGCCGCAGGCCGCCCCGGCACTGCCGACTTCCGCGCGCACCCTGCACGGGTCGGCACTGCTCCTGCGTGTATTCACCACCCTGCTGCCGCCGCTGGTGTTGATCTTTCTCGTACTCGGCACGATCTTCCTCGGCGTCGCCACGCCCACCGAAGGCGGCGCGATGGGCGCGACCGGCGCCCTGCTGCTGGCCTTGGGACGCGGGCGGTTCACCCGCCTGCAACTGACGCAGGCGCTGGACAGCACGACAAGACTCACCACCTTCGTCATCTTCATCCTTATCGGCTCGACGATCTTCACCCTGGTGTTCCGCGGTCTGGATGGCGACACCTGGGTCGAGCACCTGTTCGCCCGGTTGCCCGGCGGCGTGCTCGGTTTCCTCGTTGCGGTCAACCTGATGGTGTTCGTGCTCGCCTTCTTTCTCGATTTCTTCGAGATCGCCTTCATCGTCGTGCCGCTGGTCGCGCCCATCGCCGCCAAGCTCGGCATCGACCCGATCTGGTTCGGCGTGATGCTCGCGGTCAACATGCAGACCGCATTCATGCATCCACCCTTCGGTTTTGCGCTGTTCTACCTCAAGAGCGTGGCGCCGAAGAGCATCCGCACCACCGACATCTACTGGGGCGCACTGCCTTTCCTCGCCATACAGTTGCTGATGGTGGCGCTGGTGCTGGCGTTTCCGCAGGTCGTGCTTCGCGACGCCCCGGTGGACACCAGCAGCGTCAGCGAAATTCCGCTCGACATCGACCCCGATGCCAATTTCCTGCCACGCGAGTGGCGCTGACGCCGGCCGCGCGAAACGTGCGAAAATCGCGCTTCTTTTACGAATCAGGACATGAACCCATGAGTGGACTCCTCATCGAAGACCTCGTCGTCGGCAACGGCGACAGCGCCACCGCCGGCCAGTTCGTCAGCGTGCACTACACCGGCTGGCTCACCAACGGCGCCATGTTCGACTCCAGCGTCGAGCGCGGCGAGCCCTTCGACTTCCGTCTCGGCGCGGGCCAGGTCATCCCCGGTTGGGATCAGGGCGTGGCCGGCATGCAGGTCGGCGGCAAGCGCAAGCTCACCATTCCGCCGGAACTCGCTTATGGCGCGCGTGGCGCAGGCGGCGTGATCCCGCCGAACGCTACGCTGGTGTTCGAAGTGGAGTTGCTGCGCGTCGGCTGAGCCCGACGCTCAACGCCCCAGTTCGTCGATGTGCACGGGCTTGCCGGTGAGCCAGCCCTGCACGTAGTTGACGCCGATAGCCTTCAGCAGGCTGAAGGTTTCCTCGTTCTCCACCGATTCGGCGACGGTCCGGATGCCGAGGAAGCGGCTGGTTTCGTGCATCGACGACACCAGCGCGACGTCGACCTCGTTGCGCTGCATGTCGCGCACGAAAGATCCGTCGATCTTCAGAAAATCGACCTTGAGGTTCTTCAGGTAAGTGAACGACGAGAAGCCGACGCCGAAATCGTCGAGCGAGAAGCGGCAGCCATAGCGGCGGAATTTCTTGATGAAGTGCTCGGCGTTGGCGAAGCTGTCGATCGCCGCGCTCTCGGTGATCTCGAAGATCAGCTTGTCGCAGGGGATGTCGCCGCGCCCCAGTTCCTCCTCCATGAAGGCGAGGAAGGTCTTGCTGTTGACCGACTGGCCGGACAGGTTGATCGAGAACGCACCGATCTTTTCGAACGCCTGGGGGTTGGCACGAATCCATCCGAACGCTTCGCGCACCACCCACTGGTCGAGTTCGCTGACCCGCTTGAGCCGTTCGACCGCAGCGACGAAATCGCCGATCGGCAGCGGTTCGTCCGGATTGTCCCGGGCACCGAGGAGGATTTCGTAGTGCACCGGCTGGCGTGATTCGTCGTCCAGCGCGACGATCGGCTGGGCGCGCAAATACAGGCGTCCACCTGCGATAATGCTGTTGAAGCGCCCAGCCCAGTAGGCCAGCCCGGCGTGCCCCTGGCGCTCGCTGTCCTCGTCACGATAGAACACGATCTGGTTGCGCCCCTCGTGCTTGGCGGTGAGACAGGCCGTATCCGCCTTGTTGTAGAGACTCTCGGGCTCGACATAGGCGCTCGCCCAGGCAAGTCCGGCGTTGGCGGTGAGACTGTAGCTTTCGCCTTCCCAATCGAAGCTGAACTGATTGACGCGGGTAATGAAAGCCTCGGCGTGTTCGGTGGCGCAATCCTCGCTCTCGCAGGCGCGCAGGAAGGCGAAGGTGCGATCGCCGGTACGCGCAATGAGCCCGCCGTCGCGGCACTTCTGGCTGAGATGCTGGGCCAGGGCCTGCAACAGCTGAGAATAGCCCACCGTCCCCAGACGCGCCTGCACCATGCGCAGGTCCTCGATGTCGATCACGCCCATGACGCAACCCGCGGCGTCGCCGCCCACATTCAGCCAGGCGCGTTTCACCCGCCGCATGAATTCCGGCGTGCGCATGAGGCCGGTCTCCGGATCGTTCGTCGCCTGCTTCACCAGATTGCGATGCATATGTTCGATCATCGAACTGAACGAACGATCCATCAGCGGCAGGTCGAGATTGTCCGTGCGCACCGCCTCACCCGACTTCAGCAGGTCGAGGAATTCCCGCTGTTTGAGTTCGAACTTGCGTACGCCACGGTAGTTCGAAAATACGTACAAAGGCGGATCGTCGCCGATCCAGATCAGGTTCATCGGCAACGGCGCGCGTGTGAAGCTGAGCCAGTCGCCGACACGAAACTGGCCGACGAGCGCGGCATCGTGTTCGTCCAGGGAAACCGGCACCGCATCCGCGTGCGATGCCACCCTCACTCCGGAAAGCAGCTTGAAGCTGCCCTTGCCGGGCTCGAACAGCGCGTCCGCCAGACGTTCAAGAATGCGTTCCTGCTGATCCTTGCCGGCACTCACCAGCGACAGGCAGGCATCGACATAGGCCAGCAGCTGCTGCATCTCGCTGAATGCCGGCCGCGCCGCCTGCTGCGGGTCGAGCCAGGCGAGCAGGCGATCGACTGCATCCCACGCCTCGGTTTCCTGCGGGCTGCCCGCGCCGTGGCGCAGAATCACCCGGATCAGGTAATTGCGCCAGCCGGGATTGAAGAACTCCAGCACCACGTCGGGCACCTCGCGACCCTCGATGCGCCGCTGGATCGCCTCGCTGATCGCGCGATTCGCCTGGCCCATCTTCTGCCAGCCCTCGAGGCCCGCCTGCAACCGCGCGATGCGGATGTTGCGTGCGCGCAGGAGCGGTTGCAGCACCTTTTCGAGCTGGGTGCGCGCCTCGTCATAAATGCCCGGGTTGCGGTCCGCCTCGTTGCGGATGCGCTCGGTCCAGCGCTGCACCGCGTGCAGCAGCTTCTTGTCGTTGATGCGACCATCGTCGGTCGACGCCAGCGCGATGCGGTCGACCACGTTGACCACCCGGTGCGCCGGATGCTTCACGGAATCGAGATAGCCGGAATCGAGCATCGCCAGCCTGACCAGCGGTTCTTCCAGTTCGCGCAGGGTCTGTTTGACGCTGCCGGGCATGGCGCGGTCGCCCTCGATGGTTTCCGCCAGCACTCCGAACACGTCTGCCGCGTTCTGCGCCGTCGCAGCGCGTGCCGGCGCGATGCGACCGCTGCCGACGAGCTCTCCCAGCACGCGCTGGGATGTACCGGCGATCCGCTGCATCGAAGCACCCGCCGGCATCGCTGCGGCCATGGCGGAAGGCGATATGGCGGGAGGGGCCGCGGCGGAGGCGGCGGCTGGCATCGCCCGCGCCTCTGCAACAGGCGCAACCGGTTCGGCTGCCACGGCGCCGCGCGGCTGGGTGCGGCGGAACAGGTTCATCAGAGCCCCCGCGATACCGCCAGGCGTCGGCGCTGCCACGCCAGGCGTCGCGGTGCCGGGTGCGGGTCCATCGGGTGCCGTATGCGGCCGGTCCCCGACGGGTTCGCCACCGACAAACAACGCCGAATCCGGATTCAGATCATCCGCCAGGGCCTGCGTATCCGGCCACAGGTTCGTCGCAGGCTCGGCACGCTGCCCAGCGGGAGCCTCAGGCAGCATGTCGCCCAGCTGCCGGTACAGCGCTTCCAGCGGCGCATGCATGGACTCGCGCAGGGCAGCATACAGCAGCTTGCGCACCCCCTGCGTCAGATTCAGCGTGGCGAACTCAACGTGGGCCGCACGCAGCAGCGCAGCCGGCCCGAAGGGATTGTTCTCGCGGTCAAGCACACGGCCGTAGAGTTTTTCGATGCGCGGCGCGAGCGCCGTCAGCTCGCTGGCGAAATGGTCCTCGAGCTTGTTGATCTCGGCAGTCAGGTTGAGCCAGTCCTCGAACTCGTCGGTCTGCACGATCGACAGGCTCTTGCGGTCTCCGTGCCCCTCCGGCGTCCCGGACTTGCCCGGGCTGCCGAACCTCTCCAGGACGAGTTTCGTCCAGTTCGCGCGCGCAGTCCCCTCGTGTAGCCGAATCTGGTCGGACGCGGCCAGGATCGCGTTGCGTTCGGCGAAATTGCCGGTCTTGGCTGCGGCCTGCTCCAGGCGCAGCTCGATGCCGGCGTAGAGCCCCTGCAACGCTGCCTCCACCGCCTGCGTCAGCAGCACGCGGCAGGTTTCCAGCATCCGGCTGCTGTCGGCGCCCTGGTAGCGCCGCCCCATCATGCGCTCGGTGCGCATCGCCGTCGCGATGCGGTTGAGCGCGCGCGTCGCGTCCAGCGGCGTGCCGACGAAAGCCACCCCGATGCCGTCCGCACCCTGGCGCGCCAGGCGCGCTTTCACGCTGAACGCCTTGCTGCCGTGCGAGGGAGGTGGTGTGAAGCTCACTTCCACCTCACCGCCATTGTGTATTCCGCTAACGACCGCGACATCGTCCAGCCGCAGGAACATGCCACCCAGGCAGAAATTGCGGATTTCGCAGGCGAACTCCAGCCCGCCCGCAGTCTTCAGGCTGGCAGTCTGCACCACCTCGAAACGTTTCTGTGTACGGCGCTCGCGAGACCGTGCCGGGTTTTCAGCCGCCATCGAATCCACCCATCCTCCATTCTCACGATCATAAAGCGTCGTCCCGTCATGCCGCAGGATCACCCGCCATACCCGGCAAGCGTTCCGACACGAGGAGATTTCGCGTCCGTACGTGGCCGGGCTGCCCGCATTGGTCGTACAGGCGAAGCACCCGGCCCATCCGGACTGCATTGGCAGTAACGGCTACAAATCATCGTTTATTTAGCCCACCACTGGCAGGGGAATTCCTGTTCGTCACACCGGCGACCCGTTGTTCGTTTCGGTTCCTGCCTGACCGCCACGACGCCTCGCTCCCGCAAGGACAGAACGAACGCCAAATCGCGGCACCCCGAAGTTGGGAGCAGACGAGGACCTGGGGGCGGACCGATGCCGCCAGAAGCTGCTTGAGGCGGTTCAGCACAGGGGCCAGACGGCGGAAGGCTTGAACTGCTCCGCAGCGGAAGCCCCCACTCCTGCCCCCGGTGCGACCATCACCCCATCGGGCCGGGGGCGGCCCTCCACAGCACCCTACCGTAGGAGCGGCGCCTTTATGCCCTCCGGGTGCTCGCCGGATCGGACGCTGGAAACACCACGGCGATCGGGCCGGAGGCGACCCTCCTACATCCGGTTGCGCACGTAAAAAAGCCGGGGACGCAGCCCCGGCTCATGCTGCGCAAAAAACCGCCGATCAGAACTTCATCACCATCCCGGCCGTCATCAGGTCGACGTTGCC
>JANJXF010000047.1 GCA_024709165.1 Thiobacillus sp.
CGCCAGCCGTTGACCTCGGCGAGCTGCCGCACGATGGCGAGTCCAAGCCCGGTGCCACCGGTTGCTTGCGCACGCGAATCCTCCACCCGGTAAAAGGGGCGAAAGACCTTTTCCAGTTGCGCATCGGGAATGCCGGGGCCGGCGTCGCGTACATGCACGCGCACCTGCCGCGCGTCGCACTCCAGCGCGAGTTCCACGCGCGCCCCCCCATAACGCAGGGCGTTCTGGACGAGATTGGCGAGAATCTGCCGCACGGCGAGCGGACCGGCTTCGATTTCACACGCTGCGACGGCCTCCCAGGGCACGCCGGCGCCTGCAGCCAGTTCGCCGAGCAGGGCGGCCAGGTCGAAGCGGCTGCGCGCTTCCGCACGGGAGGCGCGGGCGAGATCGAGATACGCCGCGACGAGCCGGTTCATATCGTCGAGATCGGCCAGCGCACGGTCGATGCGTGCGGGGGCGGAGTCGTCGCGCAGCAATTCCAGGTTCAAGCGCAGACGCGTCATGGGCGTGCGCAAATCGTGCGAAATGCCACCCAAGAGCGTGGTGCGATTGTCGAGCAGTTCGCGCACGTCCGTCGCCATGGTGTTGAAACGCCGTGCCAGCTCGGCGAGTTCAGCGGGGCCGGTTTCGGGCAGCGGTTCGGGTAACTGGCCGGCACCAACCTGGCGTGCGGCCTGCGCCGCGCGGCCCAGCGGCACGGTGATGCGGCGCACCAGAAAGAGGGCAGTCAGCAGGCTCAGCAAGGTGCCGACGCCGATGACCGCGACCGCGGCGAGCGGCGGCCGCACGGCGTAGCGTTGCGGAAAGAAACCGACCCGCAGGTCGTGGCCGCCCACCGGCAGTTCCAGCCAGGCCGCCTCGGTGCCGGGTGCGCCGCGCAGCTCGACGACATCGCCCGTACGCTGGCTGAGCGCATCTTCGATTTGTCGACGGAAGGCGAAATAGGGTGCCGGTGCGGTCGCGCCGACATCGACGGTGGTAAGGCGCAACCCATGACGGCGGGCCAGCTCGCGTTCGAACGCGGCACGCGTCTCCGGCGGCAGTTCCACCCAGGTCTGTGCAGAGAGCACGATGAGACCGGCGAGGTCGTCGGCGGAGCGCTCCGCCACCGGCACGATCAGTGTCTGCACCACCACCCAGGTCGCCAGCGCCTGAAACACGACGAAGGCGAACGCCAGCGTCAGCGCGGTGCGCGCGTAGAGCGAACCGGCGACGCCCCGCATCCGCAATCAGCCCTTGCCCTGCGGCAGGAAGATATAGCCCTGGCCGCGCTGGGTACGGATATAGGCTGGATTCGCCGGATCGTCCTCGATCTTCTTGCGCAAGCGATTGACGCGCACGTCGATGCTGCGGTCGAAGGGGTCGCGTTCGAAACCGCGCAACTGGTCCATCAGCCAGTCGCGCGACAGCGCACGGTTGGCATGGGTCACGAAGATTTCCAGCAGTTCGTACTCGCCGCCGGTGAGCGGAATTTCCGTGCCGTCGCGCGACAGCGTGCGTGCGTCGAGGTTGACGCGATAAGGGCCGAAACCTGCCTGCCGCGCCACGTCCACGGCAGCGTGCGCGGTTGCCGCGCCACGCCGCAACACGGCACGGATGCGTGCAAGCAGTTCGCGCGGATTGAACGGCTTCGGCAGGTAGTCGTCGGCACCGACTTCCAGGCCGATGATGCGGTCGATGTCCTCGCCTTTGGCCGACAGCATGATGATGGGCGGGAACCCCGGCTGCGCACGCAGCCGGCGCGCGACCGAAAGGCCATCCTCCCCCGGCATCATCCAGTCGAGCACGACGAGGTCGGGCGTCTTCACTGCCAGCAGATGATCGAGTGCTGCCGCATCCCCCGCGGTTTCCACGGCATAGCCCTGGCTGGTGAGATATTCGGCGACGAGTTCGCGGATGCCGGTGTCGTCGTCGGTGACGTAAACGAGTTCCTTTTCCATGCGCAAACTATAACCCCAACGGCGCCGCTCACGCGCCCGCCCCCATCCGGTTACACACTGTTACAAAATCGGCCTTGCACGAAACCGTGCGCTTACTTTTCCCACCCACAATGCGAAGCGTGGAAGCGAAGCACGCAACCACAGAAACGGAGACGACGATGCATGCACGCACCCCCCTGACGTTTGGCCTGACCGCACTGGGACTTGTCCTGATGGCTCCGGTTCATGCCGCGTCCGATGTCTATCCCGACGGCACGTTCATCGTCGCCCGACAGGACAACGAGCGCGACACGCGCCGCACACGCGAACCGCGGCGCGACGAGCGCCGTGCGCAGGAACGTGACGCCGAAACCGAGGCCGGACGCGACAACGAACGCGGCTACGGCTACGGCTACGAGCGCCGCCAGCAGAAACGCCAGGACGACGATGACCGCTCGCGCGGCCGCCGCTGAAACCGGCCCCCGACATACTGGAAAAGGAGCGCAACATGAACAGACCGACCCTGAACATCACTCTGATCGCCGCCCTGCTTGCCGCCAGCGGCATCGCACAGGCCGGCCCCGGCCGCAATGCGGCGGACGGCTTCGTCACCCGCGCCAAGGTACTGGCAAGCGCACCGATCTACGAGACAGTCAACGAGCCGCGCCGCGAGTGCTGGAGCGAAACCGTGGGCTACGAAACCCGCAGCTACCGCAGCGGCAACAACACGGGTGCTGCGGTGCTCGGCGCCATCGCCGGCGGGCTGCTCGGCTCCACCGTCGGCAAGGGTGACGGCAAGGTCGCCGCCGCAGCGGTCGGTGCCGCCACCGGCGCGGTCGTCGGCAATCGCTGGAATTCCGGCGGTACGCACTACGAATCGCGTCCGCAGCAGGTCGAGCGCTGCCGCACGCAGGACGATTACCGTCAGGTGATCACCGGCTACGACGTGCGTTACCGCTTCGAGGGCCGCGAGTACACCACGCGCCTGCCCTACGATCCGGGCCCATGGCTCAACCTGAACGTGAGATTCTCCGTCGCCGAGGATCAGCGCCCTCCGCGCGGACACTACAGCCGCAATGGCTGGGACGACTGAGTTCCACCGCAACCTTGAAAGGAGCACTGCCATGATCCGCAAACTTCTCATCACCGCCGCCTTCGTCACCGCCGGCGCATCCGGTGCCGCGCTCGCCCACGGTGGCTCAGGCTACGGCCGTGTCATCGCGGTCGAATCCCGCGTGTCGGTTTCCTTCGGCACCGGCTATTACGACGGCTTCCGCGTCCTGTTCGACAGCGGTGGCCAGCGTTACTGGACCCACACGCCGCACCGTCCCGGGCCGATGATTGTCCTGCCGCCGGCGTATCGCATGCATCCAGTCCATCCTCACACCGTGCGTCATCACCGTGACTGGGACGAGCGTCGCGGCTGGCGCGGCGATGATCGTCATGATCGCCGCCACGACCGTCACGATCGCCACGACGATCGCCGTCATTCCCACCGTTACTGACGCGGCAGGATCTGCATCGCGGCTCAACCCTTGATGCAGACCAGCGGCCGCAGCTTCGCCACCTTGCGCGCCAGCCCGGCGCGATCCGCTGCCGCGACAACGGCATCCACATCCTTGTAGGCCCCCGGCGCTTCCTCGGCAACACCGCGCAACGAGGGGCTGCGGACCAGTACGCCCTGGCGCGCAAGGTCATCGACCAGCGCGCGGCCATGCCACTGGCGCGTCGCCTGATGGCGGCTCATCGCGCGGCCCGCCCCGTGACAAGCGGAGGCGAACCCGCGCGTCATGCTGAGTTCGGTGCCGGCAAGTACGTAGGATGCGGTACCCATGCTGCCGCCGATCAGCACCGGCTGACCGATATCTCGCAGCTCGTCGGGCAAAGCCGGATGGCCTGGCGCCAGCGAGCGTGTCGCACCCTTGCGGTGCACATACAGTTGCCGCGCCGCGCCATCGATGGTGTGTGTCTCCAGTTTGCAGGTGTTGTGCGAAACGTCGTAAATCAAATCCAGGTGCGTGCCCGGAAAAATTTCGGCAAACACTTCGCGCGCGAGGTGGGTGATGATCTGCCGGTTGGCCAGCGCGCAATTGGTTGCCGCGCGCATTGCACCCAGATAGGCCCGCCCCAGAGCCGAGCGCAGGGGCGCACAGGCGAGTTCACGGTCAGGCAGCTCGATGCCGAAGCCGGGCGCGGCAATCACCATGTCCTTGAGAAATTCCGTGCCGATCTGGTGCCCCAGCCCACGCGAGCCGCAGTGGATGCTCACCACCACTTCACCCTTGCGCAGGCGAAAACGTTCGGCCGCCCTGGTGTCGTAGATCTCGACGATCTCCTGCGCTTCCAGGTAGTGATTGCCCGAACCGAGGGTGCCCATCTCGTCACGCTGGCGACGCTTGGCCTGCTCCGAGACTTTGTCCGGTTCGGCACCGTCCATGCAGCCGCGTTCCTCGATGCGTTCGAGATCGGCGGCACGGCCATAGCCGCGCTCGACCGCCCAGCGTGCTCCGCCCTTGAGCATCGCCGTCATCTCGTGCGCATCGAGGCGCAGCGGGCCGGTGCTGCCGACCCCTACGGGGATCTGCGCAAAAAGACGGTCGGCCAGACGCGCCCGCGCGGACGGCGCAATGTCGGCGGCGACGAGGCCGGTGTGCAGGGTGCGCACGCCGCAAGAAATGTCGAAACCCACGCCACCTGCAGATACCACGCCGCCCGCGTCGGCATCGAACGCCGCCACGCCACCGATGGGAAAACCGTAGCCCCAATGCGCGTCGGGCATGGCATAGGCGGCCTCGACGATACCCGGCAAGGCGGCGACATTGGCGAGCTGCTCGCCCACCTTGTCGTCCATGGCGCGAAGCAGCGCAGCGTCCGCATAGATCACCGCGGGTACGCGCATGCGCCCCGTCGGTGCCATGTGCCATTCGACTTCCGATATCTGTCTGAAGCATGCCAGATCCATTGGCCCACCCTCACACGTCGACGACGCACTCCACCTGCCAGCCTCCTGCGTCGCGCCGGCTGACCTTCAGGGCAGTATACGTCGCCCCCTTGAGTTCCACCGTTGGTTGGTGACGCCCGATATCGACCGGCTCGCCCCAGGCGGTGGCACGCAGCCGCCGGCCGTCGATGGTCACTGCGAAACGGCCGAACAACAGGTGGCGCACAGCCATTTCGAATATGAGCGCGTTGAGCCAGTCGACCAGCAGCAGCTCGTCGTCGGGCGCCTCGCAGGCGATCTCGACGGCCTGCGAGGCACCCACGCGCGCGGGGTCGGTGACCACTGCGATCATCGCCAGCGCCGCCTGTTCGAATGCCGCAGCGAGCGTGGAACCGACGCCGCGCACGCCCATGTCGGCCTCGTGCGGGAAGTGTTCCCAGTGCGCGCGCGCCGCCGCCACCGCTTGTGCGCGCGCCTGGAAGATGGCTGCACGGATCTGCGCCGGTGCGACGCTGTGCGCCACCGTACCGGCGTCGACCGCCTGCGCGGCGCGCAGCGCCTGGCGCAGATGATCCGGCTCGGGAAAGGCACGCGTCTCGTAACCCGGTCGACCGCGGAAATCGCTCTCGCAGGCACGCAGGAATTCCTCGAAGCGCTCCGGCCGGCGAAACGCATCGACCCGTTCGAGAAGTTCGACCAGCGTGCCAGGACGCAACTCGCGTGCGCGATGCACCAGGCCATGCTCGCGCGCGACCGCAACGCCGAGTTCGCGGCAGTCGTTCGGCACGCGCAGGCGATTGCAGATGCCGCGCACCAGCTCCACGCCCCTCGCCTCGTGACCGACGTGGCGTGGCCATGCCTCACGCGGCGTAGCGCCCTTGCCGAGATCGTGCACCAGCGCGGCAAAACGCACCGGCAGCGAATACCCCTGCTGTGCCGCCCAGTCGATGACCCGCATGACGTGCGCGCCGGTATCGATTTCCGGATGATATTCGGCGGGCTGCGGCACACCGAACAGGCGGTCGAGCTCGGGCAGCAGCCGCGCCAGCGCACCGCATGCACGCAGTACCTCGACCATGCGCGAAGGCGCGGACTCCATCAGCCCGCGTGCAAGTTCCTGCCACACGCGCTCGGCCACCAGGGTATCGACCTCGCCGTCGTCGACCATGCGCCGCATCAGCGCGAGCGTTTCCGGCGCCACAGTGAAATCGGCGAAGCGCGCGGC
>JANJXF010000073.1 GCA_024709165.1 Thiobacillus sp.
GGACAAGGCCGGCAAGGTCTCGAGCGCGAACACGTCCCAGTCGCGCGCTTCCCCCAGCGCGCGCGCCAGTTCGGCAAGACGGGCCAGCTCGTCGGCCGGGGGCGCGCACGCCTGCTTGAACAGGCTGGCCGCCGAGCGCAGGCGGCGCAGCGCGACGCGCGCCTGGTGCAGGTATTCCGGATCCTCGTCCAGCAAGAGGCCGGGCAGGTTGGCCTGCAACTGGGCCAGGCAGGCGCGCAGAATTTCCGCGAAGGCGGCACAGGCCGGCATGTGCCTGTCGAGCCGGGGCAGCGCCGCGCCCGCCGGTTTGTTCGGCATCCCGGCCGCGAGCCGCGCGCCGCGCTCAGCCTTGCTGGCGTCGAAGGGCACCAGCAGGATCTGCTGCGCCAAGGTCTGCGCCAGGGCGTACAGCGCCTCCGCCTTGCCGGCCTTGAGCTCCAGCTCGACCTCGCACAGCGGCTCGGATCGCTTGCCGGACACGATCTCGCCACTATCGAGCGCCAGTTCCACGCGGCTGCCGTCGGGCGTGCGCAGATTCCAGGCCGTGCGCAGGAAACGGGTTTCATACGCCGGAACCAGCCGGGCGCGCCATTTTTTCCTGACCAGACCGTCCACGGTTTCGGCCGGCAGGCGCGAGAAATCCGGCTGCGGCCCGGCCACGGCGGTTTCCAGCTCGAGCCTGTGCGACAGCCCGCCGCCTTTCTCGCCCTCGGTCTTCAGGGTCTGCACCCAGCGCCCGCCGACCCGGCGCACGCGCAGGGCGATGCCGTGGCTGGCGAGCTTGAAATCGGGGGTGTCGAAGTAAATGGTGCGCAGCCGTTCGGCGTGCGGCCGCGCACGCGCGAGCCTGGGCAGCGCGCGGAATGCCTCGATGTCGCCGGGATGCAGCCAGAGCTTGAGCTCGGTTTCGGATGACACGATTGTTACCGCCTGCGATAGATGGGTGGGGGCGCTTTTGCTAGCATCGACTCAATATAGTCATTCGATCGCCCGCAGCGCCGCACAGACCATGACCCTACCCCTGCCGGAACAACTCATCAACCGCGAGCTGGGTATTCTCGAATTCCAGCGCCGCGTGCTGGCCCAGGCCGAGGACGAGGAGACGCCTCTGCTCGAACGTCTGCGCTTTCTGTGCATCGTGTCGAGCAACATGGACGAGTTCTTCGAGGTGCGCGTCGCCGGCTTGAAGGAGCAGATCAAGGCCGGCGTTGCCACGCCCTCGCCGGACGGCCTCACGCCGCGCCAGGCCTATGCCGAAGTCGAGCGCATGGCGCACGAGCTGGTGGCGCAGCAATACCAGCTGTTCAACCAGATCCTGCTGCCGGCGCTGGACGAGCGGGGTATCCGCTTCATCCGCCGCACGCAGTGGAACGAGGCGCAGACGGCGTGGATCCGCGATTATTTCTTCCGCGAGCTGATGCCGGTATTGACCCCGATCGGACTCGACCCCGCGCACCCCTTCCCGCGCGTGCTCAACAAGAGTCTCAACTTCGCCGTGGAGCTGAAGGGCAAGGACGCCTTCGGCCGCAATTCCGGCGCCGCCGTGGTGCAGGCGCCCAGGTCGCTGCCGAGGGTCATCCGCCTGCCGCAGAACATCGCCGGCTGCGAATACGGCTTCGTGTTCCTGTCCTCGGTGCTGCACGCGCATGTCGGCGAGCTGTTCGCGGGCATGACGGTGGAAGGCTGCTACCAGTTCCGCGTCACGCGCAATTCCGACCTGTTCGTCGACGACGAGGAAACCAAGAACCTGCGCCAGGCCCTGCAGGGCGAGCTGCCGCACCGCCACTTCGGCGCCGCGGTGCGGCTGGAAGTCGCCGACAACTGCTCCGACACCATGGCGGACTTCCTGCTCGCGCAGTTCGAGCTCGACCGTTCCGACCTCTATCAGGTGCAGGGGCCCGTCAACCTGGTGCGCCTCATGCAGGTGCCGGACTGGGTGGAGCGCCCCGAACTGAAGTTCGCGCCCTTCACCCCCAGCCTGCCGGCGCGCATCGGCAAGGCCGCCAACATGTTCGAGCTGATCGCCAGAGGCGACCTGCTGCTGCACCACCCGTTCGAGTCCTTCCAGCCGGTGATCGATTTCATCGAGCAGGCGGCCAGCGACCCGCAGGTGGTGGCCATCCGCCAGACCGTCTACCGCACCGGCACTGACTCCCAGCTGATGCAGGCGCTGATCCGCGCCGCGCAGTCGGGCAAGGAGGTCATCGTCGTGGTCGAACTGCTGGCACGCTTCGACGAAGAGGCCAACATCAACTGGGCGGCAAGGCTGGAGGCGGTTGGCGCCCACGTCGTGTATGGCGTGGTCGGCCACAAGACTCACGCCAAGCTCGCGCTCGCGGTGCGCCGCGAGGAAGGCGGCCTGCGCCGCTACGCGCACCTGGGTACCGGCAACTACCACGCCCGCACCGCGCGCCTGTATACCGATTTCGGCCTGCTCACCTGCGACGAGGCGATGACCGCGGACGTCGCCAGCCTGTTCACCCAGATCACCGGCCTGGGCAAGGCCGGCAAATTGAAGCGTCTGTGGCAGTCGCCCTTCACGCTGCACAGCGAGGTGATCGCCGCGATCGAGCGCGAGGCGGCGTTCGCCGCCGCCGGCAGACCTGCCGCCATCGTCGCCAAGATGAATGCGCTGCTCGAACCCCGTGTCATCGCCGCGCTGTACGCCGCCAGCCAGGCCGGAGTAAAGATCGACCTCATCGTGCGCGGCGTGTGCGCGCTCAAACCCGGCATCAGGGGCCTGTCGGAGAATATCCGTGTGCGCTCCATCGTTGGGCGCTTTCTCGAGCACACCCGCATCTTCCATTTCAGGAACAACGGTGACGAACGCGTATATCTCTCCTCGGCCGACTGGATGGACCGCAACTTCTTCCGCCGCATCGAAACCAGCTTCCCCATCCTCAACCCCAAGCTCAGGAAACGCGTCATCGCCGAGGGCCTCAAACCCTACCTGCGCGACAACGTGCAGGCCTGGGAGATGCAGCCGGACGGCAGCTACCGCCACCGCCGCAAGCGGAACGCCAGGGCCTATTGCGCCCAGACCGAGCTGCTGGCACTGCTGACGAAAGGGAAATAGCCGGGGAGTCTGCCCATAAGGAGGGCCCCTTGAAACTGCCCGATACCGCCCTCATTTGGTTGACCTTGGTATGTCAGTCAACGGGAGAGCACGGCATGTCCGCCACCAAAGAAACCCTCGGCTTCCAGGCCGAAGTCAAGCAACTGCTGCAATTGATGATCCATTCCTTGTATTCCAACAAGGACATTTTCCTGCGCGAACTCATCTCCAACGCTTCTGACGCCACCGACAAGCTGCGCTTCGAGGCGCTGGCCGACCCCGCACTGTTCGAGACCGACCCCGAACTCAAGATCCGCGTCGCCTTCGACCGCGAGGCGCGCACACTGACGATAAGCGACAACGGCATCGGCATGAGTCGGCAGGAAGTCATCGAGCATATCGGCACCATCGCCAAGTCGGGCACGCGCGAGTTCTTCAGCCAGCTCTCCGGCGACCAGAAAAAGGATGCCGCGCTGATCGGCCAGTTCGGCGTCGGTTTCTATTCCGCCTTCATCGTCGCCGACCGCGTCACCCTCACCACGCGTCGCGCCGGCCTCACCGCCGAGCACGGCGTGCGCTGGGAATCGGAGGGCGCCGGCGACTACACGCTGGAAACCGTGGAGAAGCCCGGCCGCGGCACCGAGATCGTGCTGCATCTGCGCGACGGCGAGGACGGGTTCCTGTCGGATTACAAGATCAAGTCGGTGATCCGCACGTATTCCGACCACATCACCCTGCCGATCGTGATGAAGAAGACGGAGTGGAAAGACGGCGTCGAGGTGCCCACGGAAGAAGATGAAACCGTCAACAAGGCTTCCGCGCTGTGGGCGCGCGCGAAGAAGGACATCAGCGACGACGAATACCGCGAATTCTACAAGCACGTCGCCCACGATCACGAGCCGCCGCTCGCCTGGTCGCACAACCGCGTCGAGGGCAAGCAGGACTACATCTCGCTGCTCTACGTGCCCTCCCACGCGCCGTTCGACCTCTACGACCGCGAGCGCCGCCACGGCATCAAGCTCTATGTGCGCCGCGTCTTCATCATGGACGACGCCGAGCAGCTCATGCCCGCTTATTTGAGGTTTGCGCGCGGCGTGATCGATTCGGCCGACCTGCCGCTCAACGTCTCCCGCGAAATTCTGCAGTCGAGCCGCGACATCGACGCCATCAAGGCAGGCTCGGTGAAGAAGGTGCTCGGCATGCTCGAAGACATGGCGGCGAACCAGCCCGAGCAGTACGCCACGTTCTGGAAGGAATTCGGTCGCGTGCTGAAGGAAGGCCCGGGCGAGGATTTCGCCAACCGCGAGAAAATCGCCGGCCTGCTCCGTTTCGCCTCGACACATGCCGACACCGACTCACAGATCGTCTCGCTCAAGGAGTATATCGGCCGCATGAAGGACGGCCAGACCGCGATCTACACCATCACCGCCGACAGTTTCGCCGCCGCCAAACACAGCCCGCATCTCGAAATCTTCCGCAAGAAGGGCATCGAAGTCCTGCTGCTGTCCGAGCGCGTCGACGAATGGCTCGTCTCCAACCTCACCGAATTCGAAGGCAAGCCGCTGAAGTCCGTCGCCAAGGGCAGCCTCGATCTCGGCGCGCTGGAAGACGAAGCCGAGAAGAACGCACACAAGGATGCCGAGGAAGCGATGAAACCGCTGATCGAACGCATCAAAACCACGCTGGGTGAGCGCGTGAAGGACGTGCGCGTCACCCACCGCCTCACCGACTCGCCTGCCTGCCTCGTCACCGGCGAAGGCGACATGAGCGCCAACCTCGAACGCCTGCTGAAAGCCGCCGGCCAGACCGCGCCCACGGTGAAGCCCACGCTGGAAATCAACCCGGCCCACGCGCTGGCCACGCGCATGAACGCCGAATCCGACGAAGACCGCTTCAAGGACTGGGCCAACCTGCTGTTCGAGCAGGCGCTGCTCGCCGAAGGCGGCCAGCTGGACGATCCGGCGAGCTTCGTGCGGCGTCTGAACGGCTTGCTCGCGATGTTGCCGACCCCCTGATCGAGCCGGCGTCACGACGGCATTTCCCGCCCCCGCCTCATGTTCAACCCCAGCCGTGACCAGGTCCGCCAGTTCTTCTTCGACGTGTGGGTCAAGTACCGTACCGGCGAGCCGCTGACGGGGGCGGAACAGCCGGCGCTGGAGGCCGTGCTCGCCCATCCCGAGTACCACGCCATCCTGGAGCAGCCCGAGCGCTTCCGCGCGCGCAATTACCACCCCGCGGACGGAGAAACCAATCCGTTCCTGCATCTGGCCATGCACCTTGCACTCGCCGAACAGCTCGCGATCGACCAGCCACCCGGCATCCGCGCGCATTACCAACGCCTCCTGGCGCGCCACGACGACGTCATGACGGCGCAACATGCCGCGCTCGAATGCCTCGCCGAGATGATCTGGCAGACGCAGCGCCACGGTGTGCCCTTCGACTCGCACGCCTATCTCGCCTGTCTGGACCGACACGCGGGCTGAACCGGCGCACGTCGCGCTTCGGCGCGAGATTCAGTTTTTCCGCCTTCTGCCGATAACACTCAGGCAACCCGGTACTGCGGCGACCGGCTCACTTTCAGCGACCATGAAACAGGCAGAACAACTCAAACTCAGCGGCCAGCTTCCCTCGCCACGCGGCGTCGCGCTCGCCATCCTCGAACTGTCGCGGCGCGAGAACGCCACACTGGGCGAAATCGCGCGCGTAGTACAAACGGACCCGGCGCTTTCGGGCCGTCTGATCAAGCTCGCCAACGCCGTGACCCACGTCGCGCGGCCAGTGGTTTCGGTGCAGGAAGCCGTGGCGCGCCAGGGCATGCTGACGGTGCGACAGCTCGCGCTCGGTTTTTCCTTGCTCGACCAGTACCGCAACGGCGCCTGCAAGGGCTTCGACTATCAAGCCTACTGGTCGCATTCCCTGTTGATGGCACTGACCATGCAGGCACTCGGCCAACGCGTGCATATCGCCGCCGCCGACGAGCTGTTCGTCTGCGGCTTGCTGGCACAGGTTGGCCGCCTGGCGCTGGCCACCGCCTACCCCGAGCCGTACGCCGCCGTGCTTGCCGCGCATCGCGCCGATCCCGGCCAGCCGCTCACCGCGTACGAACGCACACAGCTGGAGACCGACCACTGCGAACTGGGCCATGTCATGCTGTCCGACTGGGGGCTGCCGCGCGTGTTTGCCGACCCCCTCGCCCATTACGAGGAAGCGGACCATCCGGGCTATCCGCAGGATTCGCGCACCCACAGCCTGTTTCTGATGCTGCGGCTTGCACACCGTTTGGCCGACCTCGGGCTTGCCGAGCCCGACGAGCGCGCCGGGCGCGTCGGGGAATGGATGACGCTCGCCGCCGAGCTCGACTTTTCCGACGAGACTGCCGGTCCCTTCATCGACACAGTAGTCGCCGCATGGCGCGAGTGGGGCAAGCTGCTGCAGGTCCCGGTGACGGCATTGCCAAGCGTGGCCGAGATGCAGCCGACCACGCCTGCCGCCACGCCCACGACCAAGGCGCCGCTGCGCATCATCGTCGCCGACGGCAATGCCTTCACCCGCCGCAAGACCATGGCGATGCTGGTAGAGGACAGCGGCCACGTCGTCTATCCGGCGGACAACGGCAACACCGCACTGGCGCTGGCGATGGAGGTGTTCCCGCACGTCATCGTGTCCACCTTCGAGCTGCCGGGTCTGGACGGGATCGAGCTTTGTCTCGCCTTGCGCGCCACCGACGAGGGTCGGCGCATCCACATCATTCTGATGGACGAGGGTCAGAGCGAGGAACAGCTCGCGCGCGCCTACGAAGCAGGAGCCGACGGCTACGCGCCGCTCGCCATCAGCCCCAAGGGCATGCACACCCGCCTGTGCGCCGCGCAACGGCTCGTGCAGCTGCAGGATGCCTGGGAAAAGGACCGCGCCCAGCTGCGCCAGATCGCGGCGGAACTTGCGGTCGTCAACCGGCGGCTGGCCAATGCCGCGCTGACCGACCTGTTGACCGGATTGCCCAATCGGCGGGCGGCGATGGACCTGCTGCAGCAGACCTGGAGCGCCGCCAGCCGCTCGGGCCGCCCGTTCGCCGTATTGATGCTCGACGTCGACCACTTCAAAGAGATCAACGACAGCTATGGCCATGCCGCCGGCGACCTGGTGCTGCGCGAGGTCAGCACCATGCTGCGCAACGCGGCACGCCGCGAGGACAGTGTGTGCCGCATCGGCGGCGAGGAATTCCTGGTGATCTGCCCCAACACCGATCGCCAGCTGGCACGTGTGGTCGCCGAACGCCTGCGGGACGCGCTCGCTTCGCGCCCGATCGCCATCGGCAAAACTCTGCGCACCATCACCATCAGCATCGGGGTCGCAGAGCGCGAAGCCGACATGCCGCAATCCGACGCGCTGATCGGCACCGCCGACCGTGCGCTCTATCAGGCCAAGTCCGCGGGCCGCAACCGGATTTGCATGGGCCAGTATGCCTGTCCGGTCGCACCCACGCAGGACAGCAGGACGCCATCCTGAAACCGCCGCACCGCGCGGCCTGCACTTCGTCTACGTGAAGCGAACCAGTCTGTCGATCCACGCCTCGACCGCCTGCGGCCGCTGGAAATGGTATCCCTGGAAACGCTCGCAGCCCTGGCCGCGCAGGAAGGCCAGCTGGGCTTCGTTTTCGACGCCTTCGGCCACCACTTCGAAGTGCAGGTGGCGCGCCATTGACAGGATGGTCTCGACCAGGGCCACATCGTTGACGTCGTGCGGCACGTCCTGCACGAAGCTCTTGTCGATCTTCAACTCCGAAAGCGGCAGGCGCTTGAGATACGTCAGCGAGGAGTAACCGGTACCGAAATCGTCGATGGCGAAGCGCAGCCCCAGCGCGGCAAGCTCGGTCATGCGTGCCACCGACACCGGCGCGTGTTCGACCAGCAGACTCTCGGTGATTTCCAGCGTCAGGTAGCAGGGATCGGCACCGGTGGCGGCCAGGATCTCGCGCACCCGCTGCACGAAATCGTCCTGGCGGAACTGGCGCGGGCTGACGTTGACGGCGACGCGCAGGCCGCGCCCCTCGCGGTCGAGGCGGGCAATCAACGCGCACGCCTCGTGCAGCACCCATTCGCCGATCTGCACGATGAGGCCGTTTTCTTCCGCCAGCGGAATGAAGCTGGCAGGCATGATCAGCCCACGCTCGGGGTGACGCCAGCGCACCAGTGCCTCCGCACCCACCACCCGTCCACCCGCGTCGACCTGCGACTGCATGTGCAGCTCAAAGCTGCGCGTGCGCACCGCCTCACGCAATGCCTGATCGAGCACGTAGCGTTCCGACACCGCCTCCTGCATGGCCGGCTCGAAATACACCAGCGCATTGCGGCCGCGCTCCTTGGCGCGATACATGGCCGTGTCCGCCTCACGCATGAGGTCGTCGACGCTCTCGCCAACTTTGGGAAACAGCGTGATGCCGATGCTCGCACCCGTCACGAACTCCTGGTCATCCACTGCGACCGGAGTTGCCATCGCGCTCCGCAGTTTTTCGGCGACCGACAGCACCATGGCGCCGGCGTCGTCCAGGCTGCCCGCCAGCTCGGGCAGCAGCACGACGAACTCGTCGCCTCCCAGGCGTGCCACCGTGTCTTCCTGGCGCAGATGGAACTGCAGACGGCGCGCGATCTCGCGCAGCACTGCATCGCCCATGGCGTGGCCGTGCACGTCATTGATCTGTTTGAAGTGATCCAGGTCGACAAACAGCACCGCGCCGCAGCGATGGTTGCGGCGCGACGCGGCAAGCGTCTGCTCCAGGCGGTCGAGGAACAGCGTACGGTTGGGCAGCCCGGTCAACGCGTCGTGATAGGCAAGCCGTTCGATCTCCGCTTCCGCGCGCTTGGCATCGGTCACATCCATGCAGTGCCCGATGAAGCCAAGGAAGCGCCCGCGCGCATCGTGGCGCGGCCCGCCCTGGTCGATGATCCAGCGGTATTCCCCGCTGGCGTGACGCAGCCGGTATTCCATCGAAAACGGCTCGCGCCGCGCGAAGGCGTTACGGTAAATCTCCACGCAGCGAGCAAGATCGTCGGGGTGCACGCCCTCGGTCCAGCCATCGCCGAGCTCCTGTTGCAGCGTGCGCCCGGTGAAACGCAGCCAGGGTTCGTTGAAATAATCGCAGCCCATATCGAGGCCCGAGGCCCAGATCAGCACCTGGCCGCCGTTGGCAAGCGTGCGGAAGTGGAGCTCGCTGTCCGCCAGTTCGTCACGCAGACGGTGTTCCACCGAGACGTCGCGGAACACCAGTACAGCACCCCGGACTTTTCCACCAGCCTTGAGGATAGGCGCGGCACTGTCGGCGATATGACGCCGAGTGCCATCGCGCGCACGCAGCACGGTGCCGCCGGAGAGTTTTGTCACCTGCCGCTCGCCGAGCACCCGCCCAAGCACCGTCTCGATCGATTCGCCTGTGGGCGTCTCGATCCTGAACACCTCGGATGCCAGCCGGCCGACCGCCTCCGTGCGAGGCCATCCGGTCAGTTCCTCCGCAACCGGGTTCATCAGCACGACACGGCCGTCGATATCCGTGGCGAGAATCCCGTCACCTATCGAGTTCAGCGTGATCGCCAGACGTTCCTCACTGGTCGTCAGCTCCGCCTGGGCTTTCTGAACCGCACGCGCCATGGCATTGAAGTTCTCGGCCAATTCGGCGATCTCGCCGATCCCGGTTTCCGGCACCGAGACATCGAGCCGCCCCGCGCGCATAGCCGCCGCGGCAGCCGCCAGACGCCCCAGGGGCACGGCGACCTGGCGTTGCATCAGCCAGGCGAGCAGAACAAGCAGCAACACGGTGCCGGCGATGTCCGGTCCACGCGCCTTGAACACGAACAAACGCATCAGCCGCCGCTCGCGCACAAGATCGAAGCTGATGTACACCACCCCCTTGTGCAGACTGCGCACACGCTGTGGATCGTCGGTGAGGCTGAAAGACTGCATTGCCGCGATACGGCTCCGATCGGGCGTGATGTCGTATGTAACCGGCAGGCGCCCCGCCTTGGCCGTCGTGAAGCGTTGCAGGTCGAACTCCGGGATCACGTCCTTCACCAACCGCCCGCGCCAGGCGTAAACACTGGCAGCGAGCACGCGTCCGGTATCGTCGAGCAACATCACGACTTCGGTGCGCGGGTCGGTGGCCACCTGTGCGAGGTTCGCCTCGACCAGACCGCGGTTCGAATCCCAGCCCTCGCTCGCCATGCGCGCGATGTTGGTGCCATGGGCGAGCAGGTCGCGCCGGGCCTGCTGGTCGAGCTGCGCCATCCTCTTGTCGAGCGCATTGAGCAGCGATCCGCCAACCACCAGAAGGAGCAGCAGGCCCATACTCAGGGGCAGCACGATACGCAGACGCAGGCGGCGCATCAGTTTTCTCCCGGGAGGAAACGCGGATCGGCAAGACCGTGGAGATCCGGCGCACGCGGCAGCAGGCCAAGTGGCAGCAAGGTCTGCGCAAGCTCCGTCGCCGCGCCCGTAAGACGCGGACTGGCGCCATCCAGCCAATCACGGTTGGCGGCGCGGTCGAGCATGCGGATACCCTGCAGGGCGATACGCATGTCGACGTCGCTCAAGTGCAGCCGCGGCGCCATGCGCCGTAACGCGTCATCAGGCGACGATTGCAGGCGTTGCTGTGCCTGAAAGTGGCCCGCCACGAGTGTGCGGAAATTGTCCGCAGCGGCATCGAGCGCATCCGTCCGCGCCACCAGCACGTCGACCAGCAGACCCGGCAGCGCGCGGCTATCGAACAGGCGCCGCGCACCCTCGGCTTCGAGCTGCGTCGCAAACGGCTCCCAGCTCACCACCGCATCCACCTGTTTCATGCGGTACGCCTCGATCTGCCGGCCACTGGTGAGTCTGACCTTATTCACGTCGTGCGGCGCAAGACCGGCATGCTCCAGCAGCTTTGCGAGCACCAGCGCGCTGGCGGCAGTTTCCTCGACGCCGATGCGCCGCCCCTTGAGTTCCTCCAGGCGAAGAATGTCGGGGCGCACCATGACGACGTCCGCACCGGCGGAATAATCGAACACCAGAATGACACGCAGATCGACGCCCCCTTCGCGCGCGAGCAGGCATTCGTCCAGCGTCAGCGCGGCTGCTTCGATGTCCCCGGTAGCCAGCAGCAGCAGGCTGCTGGTGTTGGAGGGCATCTCGACCAGGCGCAGCCGGCGCGGATCGTAGAAGCCGAGCTCTCGCGCGAGGAACAGGGGCTCATAACCGATCCAGACGATGCTGCCCACGCGCGTCAGCGGTGGCACCGCGCACCCGCCAAGCTGCATCAAGGGTGCGAGCGCGGCTGTGGCGAGCAAACGTCGACGGTTCCTGTCCATCTCTGTCCCCACCCTTGCGGGCTTATTGTTTATCGTCGCCTGGCGGAAACCGCTGCGCAGACCGATTTCGGTGCCGGCGACACAACCGTTTCCACACCCCAACCCGGCAAAGCGATGCGTTGGAATGTGTCCACGACACGCTTTAAACCTTAGTATATCCACTCCTTCCAGCAATCAAGCGCGGTCCACGTCATGTCCGAGCGTCACGATCGTTCAGGCACTCCTTACCGGCACGGCATCCTGAATCGCACATGGAATACCTGACAGGCTGGCTTCCGGCCGAACTCTCCGCCTTGCCGCGTTACATCGCCGCACTCGCCATCGGCCTGCTCATGGGGCTGGAACGCGAGCGCAATCCGGCGGCGAAGGCCGGCCTGCGTACGTTTGCACTCACCGCCCTGCTGGGCGTCCTCGCCGCGCATCTGGCGACCGAACTCGGCGTGCCGTGGCTGATCGTCGCGGGACTGGTGCTGGTCGGCGCGATGATGATCGCGGCTTATCTGCGCTCGCCAGGACAACCGGACGGCGACCCCGGCACGACCACCGTGGCGGCGCTGATGCTGTGCTACGGCCTGGGCGTGCTGGTGTGGCACAACGAGATTCAGCTCGCCGTCATGCTGGGCATCGGCGCCACCATGCTGCTGTATTTCAAGCCCGAGCTGCGCGGCATCAGCCAGCACATGAGTCGCCGCGACCTGCTCTCGGTACTGCAATTCGCAGTGTTGTCGCTCATCATCCTGCCGCTGCTGCCGAACCGCGATTACGGGCCTTACGGCGCGCTCAATCCCTACCAGATCTGGTGGATGGTGGTGCTGATCTCCGGCGTCGGCCTTGCCGGCTATGCCGCGCTGCGCATCGTCGGGCAGCGGCGTGGGGCAGCGGTACTGGGCGTGCTCGGCGGCCTGGTGTCTTCCACTGCCACCACGCTTGCGTTCAGCCGGCATGCCCGCAGCAACGCGGCCCTGCTGCCGGTGGCCGTTGTCGTCATCGTACTGGCCAATCTCATGGTGCTGGTGCGCCTCGGCGTGCTGGCCGCAGTACTCGCACCGACCGTGCTCCCGGCCCTGCTGCCGGTTCTCGCAGGCGGGCTCGCAACCGGTTTCATTGGCGCAGTCTACGGCGTCGTCCGCCTGCATCCGCAGCGCGAGCTGCCCGCGCTGGAAATGGCCAACCCCACGGAACTGCGCACCGCACTCGGCTTCGGCCTGATCTATGCGACGGTGCTGCTAGCCGCCGCCTGGCTCGCCGACTGGCTTGGCAACCACGGCCTGTACGCGGTTGCGGTGGTATCCGGTCTTGCAGACGTCGCAGCCATCACCCTCTCCAGCCTGCGTCTGTACAACCTCGACAGGATGCCGGTCGCCGTACTGGTCAACGTCGTCACCCTCGCCGTGCTTGCCAACCTGGTGTTCAAGTCGGCGCTCGCACTCGCCATCGGCCGCTGGCAGATGGCGCGCCACGCGATCGCCGGCATGGGCGCTCTGGGCCTGGGGCTGATAGCCGCCTGGGCTATAATGCATAGTTTTTCCGCCTAGCAACCGAGCACAGCCATGGAAGCCGAAAGCCTCAACCAGATCGAATCGAAAATCGCCGACCTCGGCGAACGCGCCGGCCAGCTCAGGGGGTTTCTTTGACTACGCTGGCAAGAAGGACCGCCTCGAAGAAGTGACCCGCCTCGCCGAGGCGCCCGACTTCTGGAACGACCCTGAAAAAGCCCAGGCACTCGGCCGCGAGCGCAAGGCGCTGGAAGACGTCGTGCTGGTGCTCGACCGTGTAGCAGCCGGCCTTGCGGACGCGGGCGACCTGTTCCAGATGGCGCGTGCCGAGGACGACGACGACACGCTCAGTGCCGTACGCGACGACCTCGAAGCCATCGAGGCAGAAACTGCGCAGCTCGAGTTCCGCCGCATGTTCAACAACCCGGCCGACCCCTCCAACTGTTTCCTCGACATCCAGGCCGGCGCCGGCGGCACCGAGGCCTGCGACTGGGCGTCGATGCTGCTGCGGCAGTACCTGAAATACGCCGAGCGCAAGGGCTTCAAGGCCGAACTGCTGGAGGAATCCGAAGGCGACGTCGCCGGCATCAAGTCGGCCAGCATCAAGATCGAGGGTGACCATGCCTACGGCTACCTGCGCACCGAGACCGGTGTGCACCGCCTGGTGAGAAAGTCGCCGTTCGACTCCTCGGGCGGCCGCCACACCTCGTTCGCCAGCGTGTTCGTGTATCCGGAAGTCGACGACTCCATCGAAGTCGACATCAACCCCGCCGACCTCAGGATCGACACCTATCGCGCATCGGGAGCGGGCGGTCAGCACATCAACAAGACCGACTCGGCGGTGCGCATCACCCACCTGCCCACCAACATCGTGGTGCAGTGCCAGAACGACCGCTCGCAGCACAAGAACCGCGCCGAGGCGATGTCGATGCTGAAATCGAAGCTCTACGAAGCCGAACTCCGCAAGCGCCAGGCCGAGCAGGACAAGCTCGAAGCCGGCAAGTCCGACGTCGGCTGGGGCCACCAGATTCGCAGCTACGTGCTCGACAATTCGCGCATCAAGGATCTGCGCACCAACGTCGAAGTCTCCGCCACGCAGAAAGTGCTGGACGGCGACCTCGACGTGTTCATCGAGGCGAGCCTGAAGCAGGGCGTGTAGTGAACACCGGTCAGGGAGATTTGGCTCTCGGCGATTTTCTTGCGCCGGGCGTCGTCGCGGAAGACATTCCGCCCCTCTTCCCGCTGCTCGCCGCTCGCCCGCTGATCGGTGCGCTGATCGCGCTGTTCCGCGGCGGCGACGAGGAGGTGCTGGTGCGCCTCATGGTGCTGCGCGAAGTCGGCCTGCGCGCCGACGCACCGGAATGGACGCCGCGCGAGCTGGAAGCGTATTTCGCCTTCCTCAACGAAACCAAGCTCGGCACCGTGCTGGCGCGGCTGCGCGAGCACGGGCTGCTGCTGTGGGACGCCGAACGCCGTGTCTACCAGCTTTCGGCGGAAGGCCGCATGGTGCTCTCGGCGCTGTCCAGCCTGCTGGCGTTCAACGCCGAGCAGGACGGCGAGCTCGGCTTTCTCGCGGCGCAGGTCGCCGCGGGTGCCGCGGTCGGCAAGCTCTCGCCGGAGGCGCTGGCGCATCTTCTCGCGCGGCTGGGCGAACTGGAGGAAGCCTTCGCGCAGGCGGTCGCCTCCGGCTCGGAATTCCGCCTGCGCGCGGCGCAATCGCGGCTGGAATCGGTGCAGCAGTGGATGGACAAGGCCAACGAGGTGATGCGTTCGCTTTCCGCCGACGGACTCGACGACGACACCTGGCGCCTGGCGCAGCAGATCGGCCAGCGCCAGTCGCGTCTGCTGCGCATGGCCTCGGTGTTCCAGCGCGAACTGGCGGCCATCGCGCGCCAGCAGGTCCACCTCTCGCAGGGCGGACTGTCCACGTCGGAACTCGCCGCCTGGCTCAAGGCGCAATCGCTCGATGCGCTGGCCGGATTCGCGACGGGCCAGCTCGCGCTCACGCCGGAGAGCACCTTCGTGCTGCCGGACGTGATGCTCGACAACACCGAGGAATTCCTCGCGCGCGAGCAGCCCAACCGCAGGATCTCGGCGATGCCCGCCCCCGCCGAGATCGAATACACCCGGGACGTGCCGCTGGAGCCGCCGCCGCAACTGGTCGAACTGACTCGCCTGCTGGCCGGCCTCGTCGAGCCCGCAAGCGTGACCGACGCGGTCGTCGGCGGCAGCTTCGGCGCCGCGTCCTATCGGCTGTCGCTGCTGGCGCTGTTGGGCGAGACCAGCATCGGCCCGGAACTCGCCCCGCTTGCCGACCTGCCGGTGACGCTGGAATGGGCGGACAGCCTCGAAGCGGTCGGGCGCGGCGAAGTCGCCCGCATCAGCACCGGCCGCCTGCATCCCAAGGAACCCCAAGCATGAATACCGATTCCGCCGCGCGCCTGATCGCCCGGCTGCTGGCGCTGCGCCACCTGCCGCGCGACGACGCCGAGGCGCGCCGCCTGCTGGTCGACGTCGGTTTTCGCGATGAAGTCGAGGCACGCCTCGCCGCCAGCGGCCTGCGCCTGCTGGCCCATCCCTTCGCCGCCCACATTTCGGTGGCGCTCGCACGCGAGCACGAGGCCGCCGTGTTCGAGCAGAACGACGCCTGGCAGGCGAGCAACATCGGCCTGCCGAAAGACGCCGCCGCGCTGCTGGTGATCCTGTGGGCGCTCATCATCCTGCCCAAGCGCGAACGCCAGCTCGCCGGTGAATCCGCCCAGGGCGCGGCGCAAAGCGAACTGTTCGAAAACGTGAAACTCACTCCCGCCGCGCACGAGGCCTCGCTCGGCATCCCCGAAAACGTGCTGCTGGAAGATTACGGCAAGCTGCTCGGCGGCCGCGCGCGCCTGCAGCAGTTCGCCCTGCCGCAGCTCTCGCGCCTGGGCTTCATCGAACGCCGCAACAAGGTCATCCACGAAGGCCCGCTGCTCGACCTCGCCTTCGACTACGCCGAATTCGCCCCGCGCATCCTCGAAGGCGCACTGTCCGACCTGCTGAAGCAGCGCGGCGTGCTGGAAGACACGCAAACCGGAGAAACCGCCTGATGTTCCGCCTGCTCGAACTGGAAACCGTGCACTGGGATTTCTGGCGCAGTTTCCGCCTGCCGCTCGACGCCTCCATCGTCACCATCTCCGGCCCCAACGGCTCGGGCAAGACCACGCTCCTCGACGCGCTGCGCACCCTGCTCGCACTCGACTGCTCGAAGAAGCGCGACTACAAGCGCTACGTGCGGCGCAACGGCGAGGACTTCTGCTGGCTCCGCGGCGTCATCGACAACCAGCGCCCGCCGGGCAGCAGCCGCCGCCCGTTCGGCCTGCCCTACCAGAACGACCGCATCACGCTCGCCTGCCGCATCGACAAGAAAGGCGGCGACTGGACGCGCAAGTACTGGATCGCCGACGGAGAGGTAAGCCTCACGGACATCGAGCGGCAAGGCGAAGAATTCGGCGTGCGCGACTACCAGCGCATCCTGCACGGCGCCGGGCTTTCCCCCGCCATCGCCCGCGTGCTCTCGCTCGAACAGGGGCAGACCGACAAGCTGTGCGAGCTTTCCCCGCGCGAACTGCTCGACCTGGTGTTCCAGGTATTCGGCGACAAGGACGTGCTCGACCGCTACCAGGAAGCGCGCCACCACCAGGAGCACACCGCGCGCGAGCTTGACGCCGCGCAGAACCAGCTCGAAGCGCTGGGCAACAACCTCGAAAAGCACAACCAGAAGGTCAACCGCTATCTGGAATGGCAGCACCTCAATGAGGAGCGCGTCGCACTGGTGAGCGAAATCCGCCCGCGGCTCGAACACTGCCTGCTGGCGCGCGAGGCCGACCACGCTGCGCGCACCCTGCTCGCGCAGCGCCGCGACTGGCGCGCGCGACGCGCCGAACGTGCACGCCTCGTCGCCGAAGCCGACACGCAAACCCACGCCCTCGCGCAGGCGCAGCTGCGCCGCGAGGCCGCGCACGAGAACGAGCGCATCCAGAGCCAGGCGCTCAACGAGCTCAACCGCGAGCTGGGACGCTGGGAGACCATCGTCGAGCAGCACAAGCGCCTGGAAGGCCAGGCACAGGCGGCCGGCGGCGAAGCCGCCGATGCGCGCGAGATCGAACGACTGGAAGCGCAGCGCGCCGATCTGCTGGTGAAGATCGCCACCCTGCGCGCGCGGCAGGACCAGCTCGACGCCATGCTGGAAAATCTCGCCGCCGGCCGCCGTGCCGACCCGGCCGACGTCGCCGCGTTCCGCCAGGCGCTCACGCAGGCCGGCATCGCCCACCATCTGCTCACCGACGTCGTCGAGATCGCCGACCCCAGCTGGCAGGCGGCGGTGGAAGCAGTGCTCGCGCCATTTGCCCACATCGTGCTGCTCGAACACGCGCGCGATGCCGAGCGCGCGATGGCGCAGGGCGAGCACTTGCGCTATCGCCACTTCATCGTGCCCGAGTGCCTCGCGGCCGGGCTGGCGCCGCAAGGCTCGCTCGCGGAAGTGGTGCGCTTCACCCACGCCGTGCCGGAGTGGCTGCTGCGCACGCTGGAACGCACCCGCCGCGTCGAGGACGTGGCGGCAGGCAGCCGGCTGCCGCGCGGCGAGGACTGGATCACGCGCCAGGGTTATCTGCGCGAGCGCCGCGGCGGCCGCCACGCCGCGCCGGAGCAGGCGCGCTTCGGCCGCGCCCGGCTGGACGCGCTGCGCGACGAGCGCGCGCAGCTCGACAGGCAGCTCGCCCCGCTCAATGCGCAGCAGGCCGAACTCGCCGGCCGCATCCACGGCCTCAAGGCGCGTCTCTCCGGAGAGAACGCCGCCGCCCAGCTCGCCGCGCGCGCCGCAGAATTCGCCGAGGCGCGCCAGCAGTATGAGGCGCTGGTGCTGCGCCGACGCGACAACGGCGTGCTCGCCGCGCAGCAGGAGCGCGAGGCCGCCGACGAGGCGGTCGCCACGGCACGCGCCACCCACGCACATTTGAAGAGCGAGATGGCGCGGGTCGAGCACGAAATCGCCGAACGCGAGAACCGTGCCGGGCGCGAGGAGCAGATCCGCCGCCGCCTGCGCCTGCGCCGCGAACGCCGCGAGTTCCCGCCCACCTGGCGCGACGCCGCCGTCAACCAGCAGCTCATCGACACCTGGCGCGACACCACCAACGTCGACCGCCGCATCACCGAAATTGAGCGTCGCTTCGACGAGGAAAGCTGGGAAACCGACGCGGCGGTCGTCGCCTTGCGCGACAGGATTGCCGACAACCACGCGCAAATGGAGCGCGACCTCAATACCCGCCGCCGCGACAACACGCTGGCGCGCGACCAGACCGACGCCGCGCGCGAACAGTACATCGCCGTGCTGCGCCACACCGTCGGCCGCTACGCGAAGAACCTGAAAGCCCTGGGCGAGGTCGCCGGCATCCGGGTGGACCACGAGCCGGTGGCGCTCGGCAACGACGACGTCACCCTCGCGCAGGCCGGTCTCGCGGTGCGTTTCGACTTCGACGCC